>JASGDW010000310.1:0-6987 GCA_047606965.1 Microbacterium sp. | reverse complement strand
TCCACCGCGCTCACCGGACCGCTCCGGCGGGCTCCGGCGCGGCGAAGCCGCCCGGGTGGTCCGCCTGCAGGCTGCCGCGCCGCCCGGTCGCCTTCCGGTGCGCCAGCTCCGCCCGCACGAGCGGCAGCACGTAGCGGCCGTAGTCGATGAGGTCGTTGAGGTTGTCGTACCCGCGGATGGAGACGAGCGAGGCGCCCAGGTCGACGTAGTCGAGGATGGCGGCCGCCACCGTCTCGGGGCTGCCGACCAGGGCCGTGGCCGCCCCGGTGCCGCCGGTCGCCGCGGCCGTCGGCGTCCACAGCGCCCGGTCGTACCGCTCGGACCGCTCGGCGAAGGCGAGCGCCCGCTGCGAGCCGACGTTCTGCGGGGCGCCGGGGGCGGCGATGCCCTTCGCGAAGAACGCGCCGTCGCGGTAGGTCTGCCCGATGCGGGCCAGGTGGTCGTGCGCCTTCTCCCAGGCGAGCTCGTCGGTCGCGCCGATGATCGGGCGGAACGTGACCCAGAACCGGGGGCGGTCGGCGCGGCCGGCGGCCGCGGCGATGCCGTCGATGCGGTCGATCTGGCCGCGGATGTCGGCGAGCGGCTCGCCCCAGAAGCTGAACACGTCGGCCAGCTCGCCGCCGATGCGGAACGCCTCGTCCGACTGCCCGCCGATCGAGATCGGCAGCGCGTCGCCGCTGTACGTCGAGTAGCCGGGCCCGAAGCCCTCGAAGCGGTAGAACTCGCCGTCGTGGTCGAACGGCGCGGTCTCGGTCCACGCCCGGCGCAGTAGCCGCAGGAACTCGGCGGTGCGCGCGTAGCGACGCTCCTTGGGCAGGAAGTCGCCCTGCCGGGCCTGCTCCGCGTCGTTGCCGCCGGAGATCAGGTGCACGACGGTGCGGCCGCGGTTGAGCTGGTCGATCGTGGCGAGCTGCTGGGCGACCACGAGCGGGAACGCGATGTTCGGGCGGACCGCCACCACGACCTTGAGCCGCTCGCTGAGCTGTCCCACGGCGCCGGCGAGGGCGAGGGAGTCGGCGGTCGAGGACCCGTAGGGCAGCAGGGTGTAGTCGAAGCCGCCGTCCTGGAGCGCCCGCACGTAGCGGCGGAAGTAGTCGAGGTCGATGCCACGCTGCCCGGTCGGGGCGAGCTCGGTGGCGGGGTTCAGGGTGATCTGGCTGATGAACTCGACGTCCTCCGCCGCGGTGGCGGGGAGGGCGTCGTCGACGGCGGCGAGGGAGGAGGTCATGGTGTCATGCTCGGCGCGGACCCCCCGCGCCGTCCAACAGAGATCGCTGAACCGTAACGATCAGAGGTCCCTATGACCTCGTGTTGCGAAGTGAGTCGCCGCACGCGCGCGATCACGGCCCGGCGACGCAGGATGAGCGGATGCCTACGGTGAGCGAGTCCAGCGCGCACTGGGGGACGTTCGAGGTCGAGGTCGCCGACGACTTGCGGACGCTGCGCGCGAGCCGGCCGCACGCCGACGACCCGGACGCCTCGCCCGCGATCGGCAACGTCGCGAGCGCGCAGCACCACCGTTCCCGCCTGCTGCGTCCGGCCGTGCGCCGGCGCTGGCTCGAGCACGGCCCCGGCCCCGACGCGCACCGCGGCGACCCCGACGACGAGTACGTCGAGATCGAGTGGCACCGGGCGCTGGACCTGGTCGCCGGCGAGCTGAGGCGGGTGCGCGACGCGCACGGCAACCGCGCGATCTTCGGCGGCTCCTACGGCTGGGGCAGCGCCGGGCGCCTGCACCACGCGCAGAGCCAGTTGCACCGCTTCCTGAACGCGTTCGGCGGCTACACCTTCTCGGTGAACGACTACAGCCGCGGCGCGAGCCTCGTGCTGCTGCCGCATCTGATCGGCCACGACGGGATGGGGCAGCTGCGGGCGCGCCCCGCCTCGTGGGCGCAGATCGCCGAGAGCACCGACCTGTTCCTCACCTTCGGCGGCCTGCGCCGCTCCAACGGGTGGGTGGTGCCGGGCGGACACGACCGGCACACCGGGTCGGACCACGCCCGGCGCGCGGCGGCATCCACCCGCATCGTCTCGCTCTCGGCGCAGCGCGACGACGTCCTGGCCGAGCTCGGCGCCGAGTGGATCGGGGTGCAGCCGGGCACGGACGCCGCGGTGATCCTCGCCATGATCCACACGCTCGTCGTCGAGGGCCTCGCGGACGACGCCTTCCTCGCGACGCACACGGTCGGAGCCGAACGGGTGCGCGACTACGTGCTCGGTGGGCCGGACGGCCGCCCCAAGACCCCGGAATGGGCGGCGGCCCTCAGCCGGGTGCCGGCGGCCGTGATCCGCGACCTGGCCCGGCGCGCGGCGGCCGGCCGCACGCTCGTGAACGTCACCTATTCGCTGCAGCGGCACGCGGGGGGCGAGCAGGCGGTGTTCGCCGCGCTGACGCTGGCGGCGTTCCTCGGCCAGATCGGCCTGCCCGGAGGCGGGTTCAGCCACGGCTACGGCTCGATGGGCGACTACGGCAACGGCTTCGAGCCGGTGCCGCTGCCGACGTTCCCGCAGGGACGCAACCCCGTGACCGACTTCATCCCGTGCGCCCGCATCAGCGACCTGCTCCTGCACCCCGGGGCGCGCCTGCCCTACGACGGCGGCACGCTGACCCTGCCCGAGATCCGGCTCGCCTACTGGGCGGGCGGGAACCCCTTCCACCACCATCAGGACCTGCGCCGACTGCGGCGCGGGCTCGCACGGTTGGACACCCTGATCGTGCACGAGTTCCACTGGACGCCGACGGCGCGGCACGCCGACATCGTGCTGCCGGCCGCGAACACGCTCGAACGGGAGGACATCGCCGCAGGCCCCGGCGACGCCCGGCTGCGGGCCATGCCGCGCGTGGTGGCCCCGGCCGGGCAGGCGCGGGAGGAGCTGTGGATCTACGACCGGCTGGCCGCGCGCCTGGGGATCGAGTTCGCGGACGGCCTGGGCTCGCGCGCCTGGCTGGAGCGCATCTACGAGCAGTGGCGCGAGCGCCCCGGCGCCCCCGCGGCCCCGCCGTTCGCCGACTTCTGGGAGGCCGGCGGCACCCCGCTGCCGCAGGTGCCGTACGCGGACGGGGCGTTCGCGCGCTTCCGCGCCGATCCCGTCGCCCACCCGCTGGCCACCCCCAGCGGCCGGATCGAGCTGTTCAGCCAGACCCTCGACGCCTTCGCCCTGCCGGATGTCGCCGGGCACGCGGTGTGGCTGCCGCCCGCCGCCGGCGGCGCCGAGTTCGATCTCGAGCTGCTGTGCACGCAGCCGTCGCACCGGCTGCACTCGCAGCTGGACATGGGGGCCGCGAGCCAGTCGACCAAGGTCGCGGGGCGCGAGCCGATCCGGCTGCATCCCGACGACGCGGCCGCGCGGGCTCTGACGGCGGGCTCGGTGGTCCTGGTGCGCAGCGCGCAGGGCAGCATCCTGGCCGGCCTCGTCGTGACCGACGCGCTGCTGCCCGGGGTCGCGCAGATGCACACCGGCGCCTGGTTCGACCCGAGCGCCCCCGAGGTCGCGGACTGCGTGAACGGCAACGTGAACGTGCTGACCCGGGACGTGGGCACCTCGACGCTGACACAAGCCTCCAACGGTGCCCGCGTCCGGGTCAGGGTCGAACGCTATGACGGCGAGCCGCCGCCGGTGCGCGCCTACGAGCCGCCCCGGTTCGCGCACCCCGCCTGACCTCCCTCCTCGACGTCGCGCAGCGCGCGTCGGACGCGAGAGAATCGGAGGATGCTGCGCACGCTCCTCAAGTCGAAGATCCACCGGGCGACGGTGACCGACGCCGACCTGGACTACGTGGGCTCGGTCACGATCGACCGGACGCTCATGCAGGCCGCCGACCTGCTGCCGGGCGAGCAGGTCGCGATCGTCGACGTGACCAACGGCGCACGGCTGGAGACCTACGTCATCGAGGGCGAGGCCGACTCGGGGGTGATCGCCATCAACGGCGCCGCGGCCCATCTCGTGCACCCGGGCGACACGGTCATCCTCATCTCCTACGCGCTCGTCGACGACGTCGAGGCGCGCACACTGGAGCCTCGCATCGTGCACGTGGACGCCGGCAACCGCATCGTCGCCCTCGGCTCCGACGCCGGCGTGCTGCTCGGCGGCTGACCGTCCGGCCGGCTCGGCGGCACTGTCGTCGGATCGCGGGGGGCCTCGTCCGGGTCGGCTGTGTCGGGCGGGCCCGCCACGACGCTCACCCCTCGGATGCGGCGCCGACCGCGGTGGCGGCGGGGACCTCGACGAGTCGACCGGTGGCGACGTCGTAGATGTAGCCGTGGATCGGGATGTCGGCGGGGACGAGGGGGTGGGCGCGTATCCGTCTGACGTCTTCGGTGACACTGGTGGCCTGGTCGGAGATGGTGAGCCAGTCGATGTCGTCGCCTGCGCGCGACCCCGGGCCGGTGCCGACGTCCCGGAAGCCGTCGGCGTCGAGCACGGCCGTCTCCAGGCTGTTGGCGAGCAGTCCGCGGATGACGTCGTCGGTGAAGAACTCCATGCCGCAGTTGCTGTGGTGGATGACGAACCATTCCTTCGTGCCCAGGAGCTTGTAGGAGATGATGAGGGAGCGGATGGCGTCGTCGGAGGCGCGACCGCCGGCGTTGCGGATGACGTGGGCGTCGCCTTCTGACAGGCCCGCGTACTTGGCGGGATCGAGGCGGGCGTCCATGCAGGTGAGGATCGCGAAGCCGCGCGCCGGGGGGAGGGCGAGCGCGCCCTTGTCGCCGAACGTGGCGGCGTAGTGCTCGTTCGCGGCGAGCACCTCGGACAGAACGGACATGGCGGTGGCCTTTCGGGATCGTTTCGCGTGCGTCGGCGGGATGGGCGACGGGGGTCAGCTGTACCAGGTGGGCTCGGGGACATCGTTCAGGAGCACGTAGGTCCCCGCGCCACGGCTACAAACTCCGAGAGATCCCCGCGGAAGTCAACGACGGGGATGTCACATTGCGGATCGTGTCGATTCATGACCACGGGAGAGCCGCGAGACGGGACATCGCCCCTGACCGGGCACTAGCCTGCGATCGTCCTGCGTCTCGTCACGACGTGCCCGCGATCCATCCGAGAGGAGGGCCACGATGACCGACCTGCGCGATGCCGTGAACGAGGAGTTGTCACCGGGGGCGGACTACGACCGGGTCGCCGCCCGTTTCCGGCCGCTGTTCGCACGCATCGCGGAGACGGCCCTCGAGCGGGAGCGCGAGCGGCGACTGCCCACGGAGGAGATCGTCGCTCTCAAGAGGGCGGGCTTCGGAGCGGTGCGGGTGCCGGAGAAGTACGGGGGCGACGGCGTCTCGCTGCCGCAGCTGATCGAGCTGCTCACCGAGCTCGCCGCCGCCGACTCCAACATTCCCCAGGCTCTGCGCGGGCATTTCGCCTATGTCGAGGACCGCCTCAACCGGCACGCCGTGAGCGACCAGTCCGCGTGGTTCGCCCGCTTCGTCGCCGGAGAGATCGCGGGCAACGCGTGGACCGAGGTGGGCGAGGTGAAGGTGGGCGATGTCGCGACGCGCCTGCGCACCGGCGCGGACGGGCTGGTCGTCAGCGGCACCAAGTACTACAGCACCGGGAGCATCTTCGCCGACTGGCTCGACGTCTACGCCGGTCGCGACGAGGACGACGTGCCCGTCATCGCGATCGTGGACGCCCACCAGGACGGCGTGACCGTCGTCGACGACTGGGACGGGTTCGGTCAGCGGACCACGGGCAGCGGCACCGCCGTCCTGGAGGACGCGCACGTGGAGCCCGGGGACGTGACCGTGTTCACGGATCGGTTCCGTTACCAGACGGCGTTCTACCAGCTCGTGCACCTCGCCACGCTCGCCGGGATCATCGAGGGCGCCGTCCACGAGGTCGCCGGTCACGCGCGCCGCCGGACCCGGGTGTTCAGTCACGGCTCCGCCGAGCAGTGGAACCGGGACCCGCTCGTGCAGCAGGTCGTCGGCGTCGCCGCCTCGCAGGGCTTCGCGGCGCGCGCGATCGCCGTGCGCGCGGCCGAGGCGTCCCAGCGCGCCTACCTCGCCCGGTTCGCCGGCGACGCCGAGGCGGAGGAGCGCGAGAACCAGCGCGCCGAGCTGGAGTCCGCGCAGGGGCAGGTCGTCATCGTCGACCTCGCCCTCGACGCCACCGGCAAGCTGTTGAACGCGCTCGGCGCGTCCGCGGTGTCCGAGCAGAGGCGCCTGGATCGGTTCTGGCGCAACGCCCGCACGGTCGCCTCCCACAACCCCGTCATCTTCAAGCAGCGCATCGTCGGCGACTGGGCCGTCAACGGCACCCCGGTGCCCTATGCGTGGGCGATCGGAGCGCAACGCACGACCGAGCCCTGACCCGTGCCCCGGCGGGATCAGGCCGTATCTACACGGCGGGGATGAGCACCGTGTCCGTGCGCAAGTTGCGCAACAAAGGCGGCGAGATCCTCGACCGTGTCGCGGGCGGCGAATCGCTCGTCGTGACCCGCGACGGCAGCCCGGTGGCGGAGCTCTCGCCGTTGCGCCGCCGGGCCGCATGTGGCGACCTCGGACGCCGAACGCGTCGCACGCCAGGCCCATCTGCAGCAGGCGGAGTCCGACTTCGACGTGCTGCCCTTCGACGCGGCAGCGGCGCGGGCGTTCGGCGCCGTCGCCGCCTCCCTGCGCGCCGCGGGCCGGAAGCCCGCGGCGCAGGCCTGCGACGCGTTGATCGCGGCGACCGCGATCGCTCACGACCTGCCGCTGTTCACCTGCAACCCGTCGGACTTCACCGGCATCGACCACCTGGACCTGCGTCCGGTGCCCTTCGGCTGAGCCCGCGACCGCCCAGCTCTCGGCCGGGTGTCGCAGAATCGCGCCGATGTCGCACGATCCGGGCAGAATCCTGCGACGTCGGCACAATTCTGCGACGACGACGTTCCGCTACCGCTCCGGCGTCCATCCCAGCGCGGGCGCGACGTGGGCGGCGATGTCCTCCAGGATCCGGATGTTCCGGTCGACGTCGAACTCGGGCACGAGGAAGGCGATGAGGTGGTCG
>JASGDW010000309.1:0-7275 GCA_047606965.1 Microbacterium sp. | reverse complement strand
TTCGGCGGCCCCGGCGGTGGCGGCCGCGGCGGATTCGGCGGCGGAGGCGGCCGCGGCGGATTCGGCGGAGGCCGCGGCGGCGGGGGCGGCCGCTTCTGACATCGGCGTCCACGCCCCACAGACCCTAGGAAAGGAACCACAATGGCCAAGCAGTCCATCTTCGGGCGCATCTCGACCCTGGTCCGCGCGAACGTCAACGCGATGATCGACGCCGCGGAGGACCCGCAGAAGATGCTCGATCAGCTCGTCCGCGACTACACCAACAACATCGCCGACGCGGAGTCCGCGATCGCCGAGACCATCGGCAACCTGCGCCTGCTCGAGCGCGATCACGACGAGGACGTCCAGGCGGCGGCGGAATGGGGCGGCAAGGCCCTCGCCGCCAGCCGCAAGGCGGACGAGCTGCGCGCCGCGGGCAACGCCGCCGACGCCGACAAGTTCGACAACCTCGCGAAGATCGCCCTGCAGCGTCAGCTCTCGGAGGAGAACGAGGCCAAGGCGGCCGCGCCGCAGATCGCCTCGCAGACCGAGATCGTGACCAAGCTCAAAGACGGGCTGAACGGCATGAAGCAGAAGCTCGAGCAGCTGAAGTCCAAGCGCAGCGAGCTGCTGGCCCGCGCGAAGGTCGCCGAGGCGCAGAACAAGGTGCACGACGCGCTCAAGAGCGTCGACGTGCTCGACCCCACCAGCGAGATCGGGCGCTTCGAGGACAAGATCCGCCGTCAGGAGGCGCTCGCGGCGGGCAAGGCGGAGCTGGCCGCCTCCAGCCTCGACGCGCAGTTCGAGGCGCTCGAGGACGTCGGCGAGCTGACCGAGGTCGAGGCTCGGCTGGCCGCGCTGAAGGCCGGCAAGGCCCCGGCGGCGATCACGGGCACCGCCACGCCGTGACCCGGTTCGTCGTCGTCCCGCAGTGGCAGGGGTCGTCGTCGCCGCGCGCGATGGCGCTCATCGACGGCGCGGAGGCGATCGCCGGCGACCTGCCCCGCGCCTCCTCCACGCGCATCGACGTGCCGCTGGAGGCGGGCGACGCGCGGGGCGGCGACGTCGCCCGGCTGAGCGCGCTGCTGCAGGTACGTCAGGCGGTGGATGCCGAGCTGGCCCTCGGCACGGAGCCGGTCCTGCTCGTCGGCGGGGACTGCTCGGTGTCCGTGGCCGGCGTCGCGCGGGCCGCGGCGCGCGGCGACCGCGTCGCCGTCGTCTGGGCCGACGCGCATCCGGATCTGCACTCCCCCGCCACCTCCCCGTCGCACGCCTTCGGCGGCATGGCCCTGAGGGCCGTGCTCGGCGAGGGCCCGGCCGGGCTGCGGCTGCCGCCCGGCGCGATCGCGGCCTCCGACGTCGTGCTGGTGGGCGCCCGCTCGATCGACGAGCCCGAGGCGGAGTTCCTCGCCACGAGCGACGTGCGGCGGGTGGATGCGGACGCCCTCGCCGATCCGGACTCGATCGCCTCCGCCGTCGCGGCGACCGGCGCCGACGCCGTCTACGTGCACGTCGACGTCGACGTCCTCGATCCCGCGCACATGCCCGGCGTGAAGACCGCCGCGCCGTTCGGGGCGCAGCTGCCCGCGCTCGTCGCCGCGCTCAAGCGTCTGCGCGAGGCGGTGCCGATCGTCGGCGCGTCGCTGACCGAGTTCGTCCCTGCGTCCGCCGCCGACGCCTCGGCCGACATGGGCACCCTGCTGCGGCTGGTGGGCGCGCTTGCCTGACCGTCCGGCGCCCCCGACCGGCCTGTGGGGGTGGGTGACATACGCGGGGTACCTGTACGGATGCGCGGTGGGGTGGGTGTGGGGCGGGCTGCTCAGCCGCGGGCGCGTCGAGCGGCACGGCCGGCTGTGGGTGTTCCGCGGGATGCCGGCGTGGTCGTTCCGCCGCGGCGGCACCTGCGTGGGCAACTGCTTCCTCACCGGCGACGGGCGGATCGACGCCCGGCTGCTGCGCCACGAGGCGGTGCACGAACGCCAGTGGCGGCGCCACGGCATCCTCATGCCCTTCCTCTACGCTCTCGCCGGGTCCGATCCGCTGCGCAACCGCTTCGAGATCGAGGCCGGGCTCGAAGACGGGAACTACCTGCCCCGGCCCGCCGGGCCCGCGCTCTGAGGCGCCGACGCCGCTCCCACCCGCCACACCCGGCGGCCGAGGACGATCACGACGCTCAGCGGCACGACGATCCACACGAGGTTCGGCAGCACCGCGACCGCGAGGAAGCCGATAAGATCCCCCCGCTCCAGCGACTGCCGTGTCATCTCCAGACCGCTGGAGATCTCGACGAGGAAGTAGAGCACCGTCTTCCAGAAGGTGGCGGCGCTCACGACCAGGGCGAGCACCACGCCCGACCAGCGCCGGCGCAGGCGGATCGCGACGACGAGCACGACCACCTCAAGCAGGTTCGCCCAGCTCTGCGCGCTGCCGAACGCGTCGACGTCGGCGTAGCGGTGGTCGAAGCTCGCGTAGAACACGTGCCCGGGCCAGAGCCATGAAAGCGGGCCGCCGGCGTGCGAGACCGGGCCGAGCAGCTCGTAGCAGGCGTCATAGGTCTGGATCGCGGCCGTGACGATCAGCCAGACGACGATCCAGACAGGGAGACGGCGCGGAACCGGCGGCGCGGACGATTCGCTCATGCCCGAATGCTAGGGTCGCCCCCTGGGGTGTCAGCGCGGCAGCAGACCGAAACGCTCGGGGGCGTGGATGCGGGCCGCGTCGACGCCGCGCGCGAGCAGGTGGTCGACGATCTCGGCGGTGCCGAGGAAGCCGCCGAGCAGCGTGACCGTCGTGGTGTCGTCGTCGGCGCACATCATCTCGTCGGCCCAGGCCGCCACGGCGCGTGACAGCGCCTCTCCGCTCGCGCAGCCGCGGCACGAGCCGGGCGCGCCGGAACGGCGGTCGCGGGCCAGCCAGGTCAGCGTCATGCGGGCCGGGACGGCGATCGGCACGATGGACGACTCGTCGGGGACCTCGACGAACACACGGCCCGTGGCGCACAGCGGCAGCGTCGCCAGCAGCATCTCCAGGTCGACGAGCGAGGTCTCGTCGGCGGTGACCAGGTGCGGGACGCGCGTCTTCCTGGCAGCGCGGCGCGGCGACGCGGTGCGGGGGGCGGTCTCGTTCATGGCACGACCACTATACCGCGAGAGGAAGGCATGCCTAACCTTGACTTATCGGATTCTCGGGGACCGGGATCCGACGCGGCTCCGCGCGGCCCGCGACGCCCTCACGCCCGCGGCGGCACCGGCAGCCGGCCCGCGATCGTGATGCGGTTGAAGGAGTTGATCGAGACGATGATCCAGCCGAGGGCGACGTACTCGGCCTCGCTGAGGATGCCGCCGACGTGGTCGTACACGGCGTCCGGCACGCCCTCCACGTGGATGAACGTGATCGCCTCGGTCAGCTCGAGCGCAGCGCGCTCACGCTCGGTGAAAACCCCCGACTCGCGCCACGTGGCGATCTGCGCGATCGCGTCCGCGTCCAGGCCCGCCGTCACCGCCCGCTCGACGTGCACGCGCACGCAATAGGCGCAGCCGTTGAGCTGCGAGGCGTGCAGCTGGACGATCTCGCGCAGGCGGTCGTCGATGCCGGCGTCCGCGGCGACGGCGCCCACCGTCTTCGAGAACGCGTCGAGCGCCCGGTAGGCGGCCGGCGCCTCTTTGGACAGGTGCACGCGGCGTTCCTGGCTCATAACGTCACCTTACCCACGACATACGGGGCGGATGCCGGGCCCCGTAGCATTCCGCAGATGAGCGCAGACGCCTTCGACGAGTTCTCCTTCCTGCCCGACCAGGCCACCGACATCGGCCGGACAGGCCCGCTCCCGGCCGCGCGGCGGCTGAGCCTCCGGCTGCCCGACGGCCGCGCCCTCTCGGCGCTGCGCTACGACGACGCGGCGCCGGTCGTGACGTTCCTGCACGGGGCCGGGCTCAACGCCCACACCTGGGACACCACGATCCTCGCCCTGGGGCTGCCGGCGCTGTCGATCGACCTCGCCGGGCACGGGGACTCCTCGTGGCGCGCCGACGCCGACTACTCCCCGCGCACGCTGGCCTCCGACGTGGTGCACGCCCTCGAGGCGTGGACCCCGGCGCCGCAGACCCTCGTCGGACACTCGCTGGGAGGCCTGACGGCCACCGCCGTGGCGGCGGGCCGCCCCGACCTCGTGCGCCGGCTCGTGGTCGTCGACATCACCCCCGGCGTCGACCCGGATGCGGGGCCGCAGCAGGTCCGCTCCTTCTTCGCCGGGCCGACCGACTGGGCGAGCCGTGATGAGCTCGTCGAGCGGGCGCTGTCGTTCGGCCTGGGCGGCACGCGCCGGGCCGCCGAACGCGGCGTCTACCTGAACTCGCGGGTGCGCCCCGACGGCCGGGTGGAGTGGAAGCACCACTTCGCCCACCTCGCCGCCGCCGCAGCGGACGCGAGCGCGACGGAGGCGGACGGCGATGCTCTCGCCCGGCTGCTGTCGGCGACAGGATGGGCCGACGTCGAGGCCGTCTCCACGCCGACGACGCTCGTCCGCGGTGCCGAGGGCTATGTGACCGACGCCGACGCGGCACAGTTCGCGCGCCACGCCCCGACGGCATCCGTCGTCGTCGTGCCCGCTCACCACAACGTGCAGGAGGAGATCCCCGTCGAGCTGGCCCGCCTCGTACGCACGATCGCGGAGTCCTGAGCGTCCGAGCCGACCGCCGGATCGAGAGGCGCCCGCGGCCGCTCAGCGCCCGAACAGTCGCCGCTTCCGGGCCGGCTTCAGCGACTTCTGCAGGTAGACGGTCCCCAGCCACCGCCCGAACTTGAAGCCGACGCGTCCCATACGCCCCACCTCGGTGAAGCCGAGCCTGGTGTGCAGGGCGATCGAGCCCTCCGCTCCCTTGTCGCTGATCACGGCGACGACCTCGCGGATGCCGCGCTGCGCGCACGCGTCCAGCAGCGCCTGCAGCAACGCCCGGCCGAGGCCCTTGCCCGATGCCGCGTGGCCGAGATAGATCGAGTCCTCCACCGTGTACCGGTAGGCCGACTTGCCCGCCCACGGCGCCACGAGCGCATAGCCGAGCAGGTGGCCCGCCGGGGAGACGGCGACCAGGAAGGGCAGGTCGAGCTTGGCGAGGTGGTCGAACTTCTCGCGCCATCTCGCCAGCGACCACTTCTTCTCGTCGAAGGTGACGACCGAGTTGGTGACGTAGTAGTTGTAGATCTCGCGGATGTCCGGGATGTCGCGCGGCTCGGCCGGGCGGATCTCGAAAGCGAACGGAGGATCCGGCGGCGCCGGCTTGCGGATGTGCCAGGGCAGCACCCGCCGTCTCTCGTATTCCTCCTCGAGCATGGCGCCCAGCCTACGACGGGATGCGCCAGTCGACGGGGGCCGCTCCCTGCTGCTCGAGCAGCGCGTTCGCGCGCGAGAACGGCCGCGAGCCGAAGAAGCCGCGGCTGGCCGACAGCGGCGAGGGATGCGGCGACTCGATGATGGGGACCTGCCCGAGCAGCGGGCGGAGGTTCGCGGCATCCCGCCCCCACAGGATCGCGACGAGCGGGCCGCCGCGGGCCACGAGCGAGCGGATCGCATGCTCGGTGACCTTCTCCCATCCCCAGCCCCGGTGCGAGCCGGGCGAGCCCGGCGCGACGGTGAGGACCCTGTTGAGCAGCATGACGCCCTGATCGCCCCAGGCCGAGAGGTCGCCGTGGGGGGCCGGCGGGATGCCGAGGTCGGTCCGGAGCTCCTGGTAGATGTTCGCCAGGCTCCGCGGCAGCGGGCGCACGTGCGCGTCCACCGCGAACGACAGGCCGATCGGATGCCCCGGGGTCGGGTACGGGTCCTGGCCGACGATCAGCACCTTCACCCGGCTGAGCGGACGGGCGAAGGCGCGCAGCACCCGGTCGCCCGCCGGCAGGTAGCGGCGGCCGGCGGCGACCTCGGCGCGCAGCCGGTCGCCCATAGCCGCGATGTCGCCGGCGACAGGGTCGAGCGCCTTCGCCCACCCCGCGTCGATCAGTCCGGCCTCGGCGAGCTCGGGCAGCGTCATGGCCATGGGGTCACGCCGAGCCCTCGCGTCCGGTGTCCTCCTCGGTCACGGTGCCCCGCCACGACCACGGGAAGTCGATCCACAGCGCCGTGTCCTTCCAGCTGTAGTCGGGCCGGACGATCGTGGTCGGCTTGGTGTAGACCACCGCCGAGCGCACCTCGGCGCCCTGCTCGGCCAGCAGGCGCACCGCGAGGTCGAGGGTGCGGCCGCTGTCGGCGACGTCGTCGACCAGCAGCACGCGGCGGCCGCCCAGATAGGCCATGTCGAGCTCGGGCGGCAGCACCTCGGGGGCGTCGAGCACGGTCCCGATCCCGGTGTAGAACTCGACGTTCAGCGCCCCGCAGTTCTTGATGCCGAGGCCGTAGGCGATGGCCCCCGCCGGCAGCAGCCCGCCGCGCGCGATCGCGACGACCACCTCGGGCTCGAAGCCGGAGGCGATGACGGTGCGCGCGATCTCACGCGACGCCTCGCCGAATCCGTCCCAGGTCAGATGTTCGCGCTCGGGCGCTCCGGTCTGTGTCACCCCGCCAGCGTAGTCGTCCCGCTCAGATCTCCCGCACACGCAGCGGCCCGCGGGCCAGCAGGTGCTGCGCGGACTGCGCGACCGGCCGCATCGTCACGAGGTCCAGGTTCACGTGACCGGGCGCCGACAGGGCGTAGGCGATGACGTCGGCGACGTCCTCGGCGGTCAGCGGCTCCGGGACGTCCCGGTACACGGCGTCCGCCGCCGCCTGGTCGCCGCCGAGCCGGCGCAGCGAGAACTCCTCGGTGTGCACCAGGCCGGGCGCGATCTCCACGACCCGGATCGGCTCGCCGTTCAGCTCCAGCCGCAGCGCGTGCACGAGCGCCGCCTCCGCCGACTTGGCGGCGTTGTACCCGCCGCCGCCGGGGTAGGCGATCTGGCCGGCGGTCGAGGTCACGAAGAGCGTGTCGGCGTGGCCGTCGGACGCGGCGGCCTTCCGCAGCAGCGGCAGCAGCGCCGCCACGAGCCGTTGCGTCGAGAGCACGTTGGCCTCGTACATCCAGCGCCACTGCTCGGGGTCGCCGTCCTCGACCCGGTCGGCGCCCCGGGCTCCGCCGGCCACCTGCGCCAGCGCGTGCACGGGCCCGGTCTCGGCGAGCCATGCGGCCAGCGCCCGGACGTCGGCGTCCACGGTCAGATCGGCGGCGAACGCGACGACCCCCGTCTCCCGCTCCAGCTCGGCGAGCCGCTCGGCCCGGCGCGCCACGGCGACCACGTCCCACCCTCGCGCGCGCAGGCGGCGCGCGG
>JASGDW010000308.1:0-11619 GCA_047606965.1 Microbacterium sp. | reverse complement strand
CGTTGTACTGGGCCAGCTGGCTC
Organism: Microbacterium sp.; assembly: GCA_047606965.1. Taxonomy (GTDB): domain Bacteria; phylum Actinomycetota; class Actinomycetes; order Actinomycetales; family Microbacteriaceae; genus Microbacterium. Next base: position 11,596 of record JASGDW010000308.1, on the reverse strand, counting down.
GTCATCCACGACTGCGCGTTGTCGGCGCTCCAGTCCGGCGTGTCGTATTCGGCGAGGATCGTGAAGCCGCTGTCGTCGAGCACGCTGTGCGCGCCCTCCTTGAAGCTGGTCGCGTTGGGATCGGTGGGCGACCCGTTGATGACGATCAGGCCGCCCGAGGTGGTGCCCTGGGCCTCGAGCCCGTCGAGGAGGGTCTGCGCCTGCAGCTCGCCGACCTGCTCGTTGTCGAAGGAGAGGTAGTACGAGATCTGGTCGGAGCTGATCAGACGGTCGTAGGAGATGACCGGGATGTCCGCGGCGGCGGCCTCTTCGACGATGCTGGCCGCGGCGTCGGCGTCCACCGGGTCGAGGACCAGGACCTTGACGCCCGCGGCGATGGCCGACTCGGCCTGCTGCTGCTGCTTGGACGAGTCCTGGTCGGCGTTCGAGTAGACGACCTCGTAGTCGCCGAGCGCCTCGATCGCGTCGGTGAAGATCGGCCGGTCGAACGACTCGTACCGGGCGGTCTTGGACTCCGGCAGGAGGAGCCCGACCTTGATCGTGTCGCCGGAACCGCCGCTGCTGCCGGAGCATCCCGCGAGCGCGGCGGCGGCCAGGACGGAGCCGACCGCCAGCGCGGCGATGCCTGTGAAGGTGCTCTTCATCGAATTACCTCTCATGTGAGACCGCCTGCGTTGGCGGCTGCGCACGATCCTGACAGTTCGCCGTGTTGGCGTCAAGTAGTGAACACATGGGCGGCGGGATCGTCTCCGACGACGCCGGACAAGCGCCGCCGAGGGCGCTTCAGGCGACGGCGACGGGCTGCAGCGGCAGCGCCGAGACGGCCGAGTCGATCGCGCCGAGCAACTCCGCACGCCCCCCGAGCCGACTGACCACGACGTCGGGGGCGGCGCCGAGGCCCTCCACAGCGGCGCGTTCCATCGCATGCCGCATCGGCGCGACGAGCAGTTCGTCGGCCGCCGCGAGCTCGCCTCCGACGACCACGAGCGCCGGGTCGAACAGGTTGACCAGATCGGCGAGGGCCGATCCGACCGATCGGCCGGCGTCGGCGATGACGCGGCGGGCGGCGATGTCGCCGCGGCCGGCGCGCAGCAGCACGTCGCGCACCCGGTGGATGCCGGCGTCCTCGGGGAATCGCGCCAGCAGCGCGCGGCCCCCGGCGATCGCGTCGAGGCACCCCCGGCTGCCGCAGACGCAGACCGGGCCGTTCTCGTCGACGGTGACGTGGCCGAGCTGCCCGGCCTTCCCGCCGGCGCCGCGGAAGACCTGGCCGCCCACCATCAGCCCGGCCGAGACGGTGTCGCCCACCCGCACATAGGCGTAGGTGCTCGCCCCGCGGGCCGCCCCGAGCCTCGCCTCGCCGAGCGCGCCGAGGTTCGCGTCCGCGTCGACGCGCACCGGGACGCCCAGCCGCAACGACAGCCGCTCCGCCACCGGCACGCCGTCCCAGCCGGGCAGCAGACCGGGTGTGGCGACCACGCCGGCGACGACGTCCACCGCGACCGGCAGGCCGATCGCGACCGAGAGCAGGTCGCTCATCTCGGCGTCGAGCGACTCGAGCATGTCCGTGAGCATCAGCGCCACCCGGTCGAGCTCGGCGTCGTGGCGGTGGTCGTGCGCCAGCGGCACGCTGTGCTCGCTGACCACGGTGCCGCCGACGTCGGCGATCGCGATGCGCATCGACCTCGTCGAGATGTGGACCCCGGCGACCAGCCCCGCCTGCCGGGCCAGTCGCACCTCGGTGGCCCGGCGTCCGCTGCGCGAGGTGTAGCTCGTCTCCAGCACCCCGGCCGCCGTCAGCTCGCGCACGATGTTCGACACCGTCGCCGGCGACAGGCCCGTCGTGCCGGCCAGTTCCACCTGGGTGAGGTGACCGTGGGCCTTCAACGTGTCGATCAGACGCGCACGGTTGGCTTCACGAAGTGAAGTCTGAGAGCCCGGCGGGGGCTTGCGAGCGGCCACGCGGGCACTCTACACACCGTTCCGGGGTCGGGCCGAGGATCCGTCCCGAGTGCTCTGCGCCCGGGCCGCCGCGACTACGGTGGGGATATGAGCGCATTGAGGTGGGGCGTCCTCGCCACCGGCGGCATCGCGCACGCGTTCGCCGCAGATCTGCGCACCGCCGGACTCGACGTGCGGGCCGTCGGCTCGCGCCGGGCGGACGCCGCCGAGGCGTTCGCCCGGGAGTTCGGCATCCCGCACGCGCACGGCTCCTACGCCGGCCTCGTGGCCGACGAGGAGGTCGACATCGTCTACGTCGCGACCCCGCATGCGCAGCACGCCGAGAACGCGCTCGCCGCCATCGCGGCCGGCAAGCATGTGCTCGTCGAGAAGGCGTTCGCCCTCGACGCCGCGCAGGCACGGCAGGTGGCCGACGCCGCCGCGGCGGCCGGCGTGCTCGTCATGGAGGCGATGTGGACGCGCTACCTGCCGCACATGGTGCGGCTGCGCGAGCTGGTGGCGGCCGGGGCGCTCGGCGAGATCCGCGCGGTCGCCGCCGACCACACGCAGCGGCTCCCCGCCGATCCCGGCCACCGGCTGAACGCGCTCGCCCTCGGCGGCGGCGCGCTGCTCGACCTCGGCGTCTACCCGATCTCGTTCGCCTGGGACGTGCTCGGCGCCCCCGCCACGATCCTCACCCGGGGCCGGATCGGCGAGACCGGCGCCGACACCGAGGTCGGGACCGTCATGACGCACGGCGGCGGCGCGATCTCCACCTCGCTGTCCTCCTCGCGCGCCACCGGGCCGAACACGGCGTCCGTCATCGGGACCGAGGCCCGGTTCGAGATCGACCGCGTCTGGTACACTCCCACCTCCTGCCGCCTGGTCGCACCGGACGGCGCCGTGCTCGAAGAGGTGTCCGGCCGCGTCGAGGGGCGCGGCCTGCAGTTCCAGGCGCTCGCCGCCCAGCGCCTGATCGCCGCCGGCGCCCGCGACTCCGACGTCCTCCCGATCGCCGAGACCGTGGCGATCATGACCGCCCTCGACGAGATCCGCGCGCAACTCGGCGTGCGCTACCCGCTGGAGCACTGACATGCCCGATTCCACCACTGGCCGCGTCGCGGTCTACCTCGACTTCGACAACATCGTGATGAGCTGGTACGACCGCGTGCACGGCCGCAACAGCTACGCGCGCGACCGGCAGCGGATCGGCGAGACCCCGCCCGACGCCGAGGTGACGGAGAAGCTGGCCGCCGCGACGATCGACGTCGGCGCCGTGATCGACTACGCGACCTCCTTCGGCACGCTCGTGCTGACCCGGGCCTACGCCGACTGGTCGGCGCCGGTGAACGCCGAGTACCGCACGCAGCTCGTCTCGCGGGCGGTCGACCTCGTGCAGTTGTTTCCCGCAGCGGCATATGCCAAGAACGGTGCCGACATCCGCCTCGCCGTGGATGCCGTCGAAGACATGTTCCGCCTGCCCGACCTCAGTCACGTCGTGATTGTCGCCGGCGACTCGGACTACGTGCCGCTCGCGCAGCGCTGCCGCCGTCTGGGCCGGTTCGTGGTCGGCGTCGGGGTCGCCGGCTCGACGGCCAAGTCCCTGTCCGCCGCCTGCGACCGCTTCGACTCCTATGACTCGCTTCCCGGCGTCACCGCGCCGGAGAAGGCGAAGAAGGACGCCGCCGAGCCCCGGTCACGGGCGCGCAAGCGCTCGGTCGACCCCGCCGCGGATCTGCTCGAGCGCGCGCTGCGGCTGGAGAACGACCGGGATCCCTCGCAGTGGCAGCACGCCTCCGCCCTCAAGAGCCTCGTGACGCGACTCGACCCGTCGTTCAGCGAGAAGGCGCTCGGTCACCGCAGCTTCCGTGACTTCATCGGCGCGCACCCCGACATCGCCGAGCTGGACGAGACCGACAACGTGGTGAAGGTGCGGCTGGTCGAGAGCAAGCGCTGACGCGGGCGCGCCGGCGCGCGGACCGCCGCCGGTCGAGCCCGCCCTCGATAGGATCCCTCCTGTGTCGATGAGGGATGGCGTGGGGCTGCGATCGACACGAGGCCCCGTCCTCCTGTCGCTCATGCTGTCGATCTTCCTGATCGCGATCGACTCGACAATCCTCTCCACGGCCGTCCCGACCATCACGAGGGAGCTCGGCGGGTTCGACCAGTTCCCCTGGCTGTTCTCGGTGTACATGCTGGCGCAGGCGGCGTCCGTGCCGGTCTATGGCAAGCTTGCCGACACCTTCGGACGCCGGCCGATCATGTTCGTCGGCATCGGCATCTTCCTGGTCGGGTCGGTGCTGTGCGCCCTGGCCGGCGGGATGACCTGGCTGATCGTGTTCCGCGCGATCCAGGGGGTCGGCGCCGGAGCCATCATGCCGACCTCGCTCACCATCGCCGGCGACATCTACACGGTCCGGGAGCGCGCCACGGCGCAGGGCTACATCGCGACGGTGTGGGCGGTGGCCTCGGTGGCCGGGCCGACGCTGGGCGGCGTGTTCGCGCAGTTCGTCAGCTGGCGCTGGATCTTCTGGGTGAACCTGCCCATCGGCCTGTTCGCGCTCTGGCTGCTGTGGCGCGCCTATCACGAGTCGTTCGAGCGGCGCCGACGACGCATCGACTACGCCGGCTCCGTGCTGCTGACCGGCGCGCTGGTGCTGCTCGTGCTGGGGGTGCTCGAGGGCGGGAGCGCATGGAGCTGGCTGTCGTGGCCCTCCGCCGCCGTGTTCGGGGTCGGCGTCCTCGCCCTCGTCGCCTTCGTCGCCGTCGAGCGGCGCGCCGAGGACCCGGTGCTGCCGATGCGGCTGCTGCGCCGGCCGATCGTGGTCAGCAGCTCCTCGGCGAGCCTCCTCGTCGGTGTGGTGATGATCGGCCTGGTCTCCTTCGTCCCGTCCTTCCTCGAGGGCTCCGCGGATGCCGTGCCGATCGTGTCGGGTCTCGCGGTGGCGACGCTGACCCTCGGCTGGCCCGTCACCGGCGCGCTCGCCGGCCGCTTCTACCTGCGGATCGGGTTCCGGGCGACCGCCCTGATCGGCGCGTCGGTGAGCGTCGTCGGCGCCGTCCTGGTCGCCGTCTTCTCGCTCACCCCCTCGATTCCGCTGACCGCCGCCGGCTGCTTCGTCGTCGGTCTCGGCCTGGGACTGGTCGCCAACCCGACGCTGATCGCGGCGCAGTCCAGCGTCGAGCAGCACGAACGCGGCGTCGTCTCCGGGACGAACTCGCTGACGCGTTCGATCGGCAGCGCCCTCGGCGTCGCGGTGTTCGGCGCCATCGCCAATGCCATCATCGCCGCGGGCGGCGGCGAGTCGCCGACGACGGTGCAGCAGGGCTCCACCGCCGTCTTCGGCGGCGTGGTCGTCGCTGCCGCGCTGCTTGTCGTCGCGTGCCTCGGAATACCCCGCGTCCCGATCGCCGACGAGCCGCACCGCCCCTGACCCGGGAGTCAGGCGGCGAGCAGGACGCCGGACGCCACCGTGAGCTCGTCGCCGTCGGCGTCCACGCGCACCGCGCCGCCGTCGGCGAGCTCGCCCCGCACCAGCAGGTCGGCGATGCGGTCGTCGACGCGGCGCTGGATCAGCCGCCGCAACGGCCGTGCGCCGTACTCCGGCTCGTAGCCGTGCTCGGCCAGCCACGCCTCGGCAGCCTCGGTGACCTCGAGCGTGATCTCCCGGGCCGCCAGCCGCGCCCGGGTCGCGCCCAGCAGCAGCCCGACGATCCGCCGCAGCTGCCCGCGGTCGAGCCTGCGGAACAGCACGATCTCGTCGATGCGGTTCAGCAGCTCCGGCCGCATCGCCTCGCGCAGCCGCCCCATGACACGGTCGCGCAGCTCCTTCTCGCCGCCGGGGCCGTTCCCGTCCACGGCGGTGAAGCCGATCGCGCCCGCACGGGAGGCGAGGAACTCGCCGCCGATGTTGCTGGTCATGACGACCACCGTGTTGCGGAAGTCGACCGTGCGCCCCTGGCCGTCGGTCAGCCGTCCGTCCTCGAGCACCTGCAGCAGCAGGGTGAACACGTCGGGGTGCGCCTTCTCGATCTCGTCGAACAGCACGACGGCGTAGGGGTTGCGGCGCACGCGCTCGGTCAACTGCCCCGCCTCGTCGTAGCCGACGTATCCGGGAGGGGCGCCGACCAGGCGCGACACCGTGTGCCGCTCGCCGAACTCGCTCATGTCGAAGCGGACGACCGCCCCCTCGTCGTCGAACAGCGACTGCGCCAGCGCCTTGGCCAGCTCCGTCTTGCCGACGCCGGTGGGGCCCAGGAACAGGAACGAGCCGACCGGCCGGTGCGCGTCGCCCATGCCGGTGCGGCCCCGCCGCACCGCGGTGGCGACGGCCGTGACCGCGTCGTCCTGCCCGATCACGCGGGCGTGCAGCTCGTCCTCCAGGCCCGCCAGACGCGCCCGCTCCGTCTCGGTCAGCCGCGACACCGGGATGCCGGTGGCCCGGCTCACGACCGCGGCGATCTGCGCCTCGTCCACGACGGCGCCGTCCGCACGTTCCCCGCTCTGAGAACGGGGGTTCCCGGCGAGCCCGGGGGCGACGCGCTCGGCCTCGGGCGCGGCCCCGTGGTTCGACGCGCCGTCGATCCGGGCCTGCACCTGGCTGATCGCGTCGCGGATGCGGGACGCGTCCTCGTACCTCTCCGCGGCCACGGCCGCGTTCTTCTCGCTCTCGAGGGTCGCGAGCCGCTGCATCAGCGCGGTCGTGTCGACCGGCACGCCCAGGCTCAGCCGCAGCCTGGCGCCGGCCTGGTCGATCAGGTCGATCGCCTTGTCCGGCAGCACGCGCTCGCTCAGATACCGGTCGCCGAGCTCGACGGCGGCGCGCAGCGCGGCGTCCGTGTAGGTCACCCGGTGGTGCTGCTCGTACACCTCGCGCAGGCCGTGCAGGATCGCGACGGCGTCCTCGACGGACGGCTCGGCCACCCGCACCGGCTGGAACCTGCGCTCCAGCGCCGGGTCCTTCTCGATCGTGCGGTACTCCTTCGACGTCGTCGCGCCCACCAGGCGCAGCTCGCCGCGCGCCAGCCGCGGCTTCAGGATGTTTCCCGCGTCCATCGCGCCCTCGCCGCCCGCGCCCACGACCGTGTGCACCTCGTCGATGAAGGCGATGACCCCGCCGTCGCTCGCGGCGATCTCGTCCACGACCCCTGTCAGCCGCTCCTCGAAGTCGCCGCGGTAACGGGCGCCGGCCAGCATCGCCGGCAGGTCGAGCGCGATCACGCGCGTGCCTCGCAGCTGCTCGGGCACCGCGTCGGCGACGATCGCGCGGGCCAGGCCCTCGACGATCGCGGTCTTGCCGACGCCGGCCTCGCCGACCAGCACGGGGTTGTTCTTGGTGCGGCGACTGAGGATCTCGATCGTCTGCTCGATCTCGTCGTCGCGCCCGATGACCGGGTCGAGCGCGCCATCGGCGGCGCGCGCGGTCAGGTCGGTGCCGAAACGATCGAGCATGGGGGTCGCCGATGCCGGCGCCGCGGGCGCGGCTGTGGCCGCGACCGGCTCGCGCACGGCCTGTGCGAGCGCCTCCGCGGTGACGCCGGCGGCGGCCAGCACCTGGCCGGCCGGCACGTCCTGCGCGAGCACGAGCGCGAAGAACAGGTGCTCGGGGTCGACATAGGTCGAGCCCGCGGACCGGGCGACCTGGTAGGCGTGGAACAGCGAGCGCTGAACCGACGCCGTGATGTACGCGGCGTCGACGTCGGCGCGGGCTCCGACGGCGGGCAGCCGCTGTTCGGCGGCCCGCGCGATGCGGGACGGGTCCGCGCCGATGCGCGTCACGGCGTCGCGGACGCCGTCGGCGCCCACCAGCTCGTGCAGCACGTGCAGAGCGTCCAGCTCCCGCTGCCCCCGGTCGAGCGCGTAGCGGCCGGCGGCCTGCAGGACCTCCTGCGTGCGAGCGCCGAGATACCGCGAGATGTCGATCGAACGCGCGGCGCGCGCCCGTTCGCCCTCGAGATAGCGCGCGAGGAACTCGTCGAAGCTGTTTCGCGAGTCGGCGCCGTCGGGGGTGACGTCTTCGGGCATGGTGTCTCCTGGATCTGAGTCGAGTCATGTCAAGCATATGGACTTGACATAGCGCGTATCAAGTTCAACGCCGGATGCCGGGGCCTATTCCCGACCCGTGTCGACATCACCCGGCTCCGTTGGCGCCCGCGGACGGCGACAGCCGATATCCTTGTCCCGAGTCTTCGCCGAAGGAGTGTCATGCTGTACGTCATCTCGCTGCTGCTGTTCCTGCTCGGGATCGCCGCCTTCGGCATCGCCTTCTCGCTCCCGATCCTCCAGGCCGTGGTGTTCGTCGCCGGCATCCTGCTCATCGCCCTCGCGATGGCGCTGCCGATCCACCTCAAGGCCAAGTAGGCCTCGGGGCACGGCATCCGGTCCGGAGAACCTTCAGTAGTTCTGAAGGTTCTCGCCGAACGGCTCTTCGTGGAGGCCCTCGAGCGCGGCCGACAGCCTCGGAACGCCCGTGGCGAAGATGCGGTCCAGCCGGGCCAGCTGCGCGTCCGCCTCGTCGAGCGCCCGCGCCCCCTTCGCCGTCACGGTGAGATCGGACGCCGCGCCCGCGTGCGCGGTCGCGTCCTGCACGAGCCCGTCCGCCACGAGAGACTTCACCGCGGTGTGCGCCGTCTGCACCGTGATCTGCGAGCGGCGTGCCAGCTCGGAGAACGAGATCCCCGGCGTCGCCCGGATGTGGGCGAGCAGGCCGTACTTGCGGGTCGTGAGCCCCAGCTCGCGCAGCGCGGCGCCGAGCTGTCCGTCCCACACCGACGAGATCGTCAGCAGCGAGACGACAGGGCTGAACGGCGGCCGCCGTGCGGCGGGGTCGTCGTGCTCGGGAACCGGCATCCTCTCATCGTAGCCAGCACACAGCTCAGCGCCCCAGCGTGACCGTGACGACCTGGGCGATCCGCGGCGGGACCGTCTCATCCTGCAGCGACGTGGTGTCGCCGAGGGGCCGGCCGTCGACGAGGTCGACGAGCAGGCGTCGCATGATCTTGCCGCTGCGGGTCTTGGGCAGGTCCGGCACGAGGAACACGTGCGTGGGCTGGGCGACGGGGCCGATGACCTCGCGCACGTGTCGGCGCAGCACGTCCGGGTCGGCGTCCCCGGTGACGAATGCGGCGATCGCGTGCCCGGTCAGCGGATCGGCGACCCCGACGACGGCCGCCTCGCCGACGGCGGGGTGGGCGACCAGCGCGGACTCGATCTCGATCGTCGAGAGACGGTGGCCGGACACGTTGATGACGTCGTCGACCCGGCCGAGGACCCACAGGTGCCCGTCGGCGTCGATCTTCGCGCCGTCGCCGGCGAGGAAGTAGCCCTGAGCGGCGAAGCGCTTCCAGTAGGAGTCGCGGTAGCGCTCCGGGTCCCCCCAGACAGTGCGTGCCATGCCGGGCCACGTGCCGTCGATCACGAGCAGCCCTCCCCCGCCCGGGCCGACCTCGCGCCCGTCGGCGTCCACGACCCGGACGGTCAGCCCCGGCAGCGCCGTCAGCGCGGACCCCGGCTTGAGAGTCGCGACGCCCGGCAGCGGCGCGGCGATCGCGCCGCCGGTCTCCGACTGCCACCACGTGTCGACGATCGGCGTCTGACCGCGTCCCAGACGGGTGTGGAACCACATCCACGCCTCGGGGTTGATCGCCTCGCCGACGGTGCCCAGCAGCCGCAGCGTCGACAGGTCGTACCCGGACGGCGGGCCGTCGGGGTACCGGCTCATGAGCGAGCGGATGAGGGTGGGGGCCGTGTAGTAGGTCGTGACGCCGTACCGCTCGATGATCTGGAAGTGCCGCTCCCAGCTCGGCGTGTCGGGAGTGCCCTCGTACAGCACGCTCGTCATGCCGTTCAGCAGCGGCGCGTAGGTCTCGTAGCTGTGCGCCGTGACCCAGGCCAGGTCCGCGGTGCACCAGTACACGTCCTTCTCGGGCTTGACGTCGAAGACCGCCCAGAAGGTCCAGGCCACGTGCGTGAGCCAGCCGCCGGTGGTGTGCACAAGCCCCTTGGGCCGCCCGGTCGTGCCGCTCGTGTAGATGATGAACAGCGGCGTCTCGGCGTCGAAGGACTCCGGATCGTGCGCATCGGACGCGGTGTCCACGACGTCGTGCCACCAGAGGTCGCGGCCCTGGGTCCACGCGACCTCCGACCCGGTGCGACGCAGCACCAGCACGTGCTCCACGCTCGCGACGCCGGCCACCGCGGCATCCACGTTCTGCTTGACGGGCACCGCGGCGCCGCGGCGGAACTGCCCGTCGCTGGTGACCACGAGCTTCGCGCCGGTGTCTTCGACGCGGAAGCGCAGCGCGTCGGCGGAGAACCCGCCGAACACCAGCGAGTGCACGGCCCCGATGCGGGCCGCCGCGAGCTGGATCACGACGGTCTCGATCAGCACGGGCAGGTAGACCACGACGCGATCGCCCTTGCCGATGCCGAGCGCGGTGAGCGCGTTGGCGGCCCTCGCGACCTCGCGCTGCAGCTCGGCGTAGGTGATGGTCCGGCGGTCGCCGCCCTCGCCCTCGAAATGGAAGGCGACGCGGTCTCCGTGACCGGCGGCGACGTGCCGGTCGACCGCGTTGACGGAGGCATTGAGCCTGCCCCCGGCGAACCATTCGGCGACCGGCAGGCTCTCACCGTCGGTCGGCGCCCAGGAGTGCGCGCTCCGCCACGGCTCGGCCCACTCGAGCGCCTCCGAGCGGTGCGCCCAGAAGATCTCGGGGTCCTCGCCGGCACGCTCGACCCATTCGCGCCGGATCCATTCCTCGGTCACGTTGGCCTGTGCCGCGAAGGAGGCCGGCGGCGGGAAGCTGCGGCGTTCGTCGAGGAGACTGCGGATGGTGTCGTCGTGGGAGGGAAGAGTCGTCATGGCGCTTCCAGCATCCGCCCTCGACCCGGTCCGCGCCAAAACGGCCGTCCTCGCCATCGGCGGGGCTGCCGGATCATCGACAGACGGCCCTCGGTATCATCGGGGGATGGACGCCTCCGCCGGTACGGCCCCCGGCGGAGGCCGGTATCCGAAAGGCATCGCCCGTCGGCGGGAGATCCTCGACAAGGCGATCGAGGTCTTCGCGCGGCGCGGATCGAGGAAGACGAGTCTGCGCGCGATCGCGCAGGAGGTCGGGGTGACCCACGCCGCTCTCACGCACTACTTCGGCTCGCTCGAGGAGCTGCTCGTGGCGGTGTACCGCGAGTCGGAACGCCGATCCCGCGACGAGAAGCCGGTGCCCGCGGGCGCCAGCCCGGCGATGGCCATGCGCATCTCCGCCGAGCGGAACCACGACATCCCCGGGCTGGTCCAGCTGTACTCGACTCTCGTGGCCGCCGCGCTGGAAGAGAACCACCCGTCGGCGCAGCGGTTCGCCACCGAGCGGTTCGCCCGCCTCCGCGGCGAGATGTCGGAGCAGGTCCGCGAGCTCCAGACGTCCGGCCGCCTCCGGGCAGACCTGGATCCCGCACTCGTCGCGACGCTGGTGATCGCGGCCTCCGACGGCCTGCAGACGCAATGGCTCCTCGACCCCGGCGTCGACCACGAAGCGGCGCTGGAGATGCTCGACCGTCTGCTGGCCGGAGACTCCGCCTGATCGGGCTTCGCGCCGAGACCGCCCGACGGGCGGTCTCGGCGCGCGAGGTCAGAGCGTCGCGGCGAAGGGGTCGAACCCT
>JASGDW010000307.1:0-11059 GCA_047606965.1 Microbacterium sp. | reverse complement strand
GTCTTGGACATGCGATACGAGAACCCGCTGCACCTGGCTGAGGAGGCGGCATCCGTCGACCTGATCGGCGGCGGCCGGCTGGCGCTGGGCGTGAGCCGCGGCTCACCCGAGTCGGTCGTGCGCGGCTACGAGGCGTTCGGGTACACCGGGTCGGAGGACGAGCGCGGCGGCGACATCGCGCGGACGCACCTCGACACGTTCCTGCGGGCGATCGACGGCGAGCCGATGGCGCAGCGCGATCCGTCGAGCCCCTTCGGCGGCGGTGTCGGCGGGCAGCAGATCGAGCCGCAGTCGGCGGGCCTGCGGTCGCGCGTCTGGTGGGGAGCGGGCAGCCGTGACAGCGCCCGGTGGGCGGGACGCATCGGGGTGAACCTCATGTCGTCGACGCTGCTCACAGAGGCGACAGGTCAGCCCCTCGACGTGCTGCAGGCCGAACAGATCGACGGTTTCCGCGCCGCATGGACCGAGGCCGGGCACCCGGGAACACCGCGGGTGTCAGTGAGCCGCAGCATCTTCCCGATCACGACGGCGCAGGACGCCAGGTACTTCGGTCACAGCCAGGACGAGGACGGCATCGGCGTCATCGACGGCTTCCGCTCCACCTTCGGCCGCACCTATGCGGCGGAGCCGGACGTGCTGATCGAGCAGCTGAAGCAGGACGCCGCGATCGCGACCGCCGACACGCTCATGCTCACGATCCCCTCCCAGCTGGGCGTCGAGTTCAACCTGCACGTCGCCGAGTCGTTCGCGCAGCATGTCGCTCCGGCGCTCGGGTGGGTGCCGACCACCGCAGCGTGACGTCCGCTCGGCTGCGGTACCGTCAGGGACGTGTTGAGCCCGGACGACCCGCTCCCCGGCCGTCCCCGACGCATCGCCATCGCGGGGGTGTCCGGGGTGGGGAAGACCACGCTCTCCCGGCGCATCTCGCGGACACTCGGCATCCCGCACACCGAGATCGACGCGTTGTTCCATGGTCCGGATTGGACTCCACGCGCCGGCTTCCTCGACGACGTGGAGGCGCTCGCCGCGCGCGACGCCTGGGTGACGGAATGGCAGTACGCGTCGGCGCGGCCGGTTCTCGCGTCGCGGGCGGATCTCCTCGTCTGGCTGGATCTTCCCTTCATGACCGTGACGCTGCCGCGTGTGATCCGGCGCACCGTCAGAAGACGGGTCCGCCGCGAGACGCTCTGGAACGGGAACGCGGAGGGGCCCCTCCGCACGGTCTTCACCGACCCTGAGCACATCGTGCGTTGGGCATGGTCGACGCGACACACGTACAGCGAGATCGTCCCGCTCGCGGATGCCGAGCACGACGGTCTCACGGTCGTCCGACTGCGCTCGCAACGAGACGTCGAGCGCTGGCTCTCTCGGCGGCTGACGCCCACGGCCGAGCGCTGACGCATCGATCGGCGCCCGAGCGGGGTGCGCGTCCGGGCGGCGAGCTGTCCTGGTGCTCGTCTCGCTCGGGAGCTCGCGGGCGAGCACCTCGGGGATGCGTTCATATCTTCTAATATGAGTCATCCACAGACTATGTCTTCATAGTATGGATGTCTGAGGTTGGTGCGAGAATCCTTCTATGAAGACGACGCCGCTCACCTCCGCGGACCGACGGGCCGCCGAGCGCATGGACGCGCTCTTGCCGCGGCTGGCCGAGACGCGGCGGCGCATGGCGCAGCTGCAGGCGGAGGTGGCGCGACTGCTGGCTGAGACGGCGGCGGTCGCCGAGGAGTGGCGGCAGGCGTGTCCGGCCTCCGAGGCCGAGATGCCGCACCGGATCGTCGCCGCGGAGATCGCGACGGCATGGCACGTCAGCGATCGCACGGTGCAGCGGGAGATGTCGGATGCTGTGAGCCTGGTGCACGATTTCCCCCACACCCTCGCCGCTCTGGAACGGGGGGCCGTGTCGCGCGCGCATGTGCGGGTGATCCTGGGCGCGGGCACAGCGATCGAACGCCCGGAGCTGCGCGCCGAGTTCGAGGCCGCGGTGCTCCCGTATGCGCAGAAGACCTCCGCATCCCGCCTCGCGCCGGTCGCGCGCCGCCGGGCCGAGTGGTACCAGGAGGAGGCGATCGCGCAGCGCCACCGGCGTGCCTGCGAGGGCCGCCACGCTCGACTCACCGACCTCGACGACGGCATCGCCCAGCTGGTCATCGTCGGCTCGGCGGTGCTGCTGCACGGCATCTACGACCGCGCCGGCGCCCTCGCCCACGCCACGAAGAACACGACCGGCGCCCACGGCGCAGCCGGCGGGCCCGAGACCGACGGCGGAGACGGCGAGGGGTCCGACCGGCGCACGATCGAGCAACGCCGCGTCGATGTCCTCACCGACCTGCTGCTCAGCGCCGACCCGACCGCGCACGACCTCCCGACCGGTGCCGACGCGATCCGTGCGACGGTCTCGGTGACCGTGCCGGCGCTGGCCCTGATCGAAGACCGGGTCGCCGACCCGTTCGAGGCGGCTGTGCTCGACGGGTACGGGCCGATCGACGTCGACACCGCTCGGAGGCTGGCCGCGAACGCACCGGGATGGGACCGCATCCTCACCCATCCGGTCAGCGGAGCGGTGCTCGCCGTGGACCGCTACCGACCCTCGAAGAAGATGCGCCGACATCTGCGCGTGCGCGACCAGCACTGCCGGTTCCCCGGATGTCGCGCGCACGTCGATCACGGCGACATCGATCACACCGTCGACCATGCGCTCGGCGGGCCGACAGACGTGCGCAACCTCGCGGGCCTGTGCCGTCGACATCACACCCTGAAACATCATTCGACCTGGCAGGTGCGCCAGACCGGCGGCGGAGATCTCGAATGGACGAGCCCGACCGGACGCGTCTACACCGACCGCCCGGTGAGCACGGTCGCCTTCGCCACCGACGCCGAGCTCGATCCCGCCCCGTTCTGATCCCCGAACTCCTTGTCGGTGGCGTTCGGGGCGTCCTCGAACGGACCGGTCGGCTCCACGAGGACACATGCGCGGACACGCCGGTCATCGGCCGGCCCGGTCCGCGGCGGCGCGCGGCGGGTCGACGCTGACGTCGATCGGGTCGAGGCCGCGCAGCGAGGTCCACACGAGCCGCTCGCCCTTCGCGGCGTGCTGGGAGGCGCGCACGGCGCGCTCGTCGGCCCAGCTGTTGAGGCGGTGGCCGGCATGGCCCCGCACGTGCTCGAGAACGACGTCCGGCTTGCCCGCCGCACGGCGTGCGTCGCGGGCGGCGATGAGCTGCTCCAGGATGTCCCTGTTCGCGACCGGCTTCTTCGCGCTCGTCACCCAGCCCCGGCGGCGGTGGCCGTCCATCCACGACGAGTAGGTGTCGATCGCGTACGTCGAGTCGGCCTGGATGACGAGCTGCTCGACATCCGCGTGATCGGTGATCGCGTGCAGGAGACCGAGCAGTTCGCCGATGTTGTTCGTCCCGGCCGGCAGCGAGCCCGCGGCCCAGTGGCCGTCCTCGCCGACCCACGCCCAGCCGGCGGGACCGGGGTTGCCCTTGCAGGCGCCGTCGGTCGCGACGGTGTAGCGGTCAGTGGGATGCGGGGAGCTCTCGGACGGCACTCCCCCAGTCTTCCAGGCCGGATCAGTCCTGGATGCGGGAGTGCTCCCCGAGGCGGTGCCAGGTGCGGTTGTGGTAGACCAGCGCGTCACCGTGCTCGCCTGGCGAGACGTCACGGGCGATGTCCGACTGCAGCGCGTGGGCGGCGATCACGGTGGAACCACCCGCGTTCATGCGCTCGACGATCGTGCAGCGCACCCAGGCGCGGACGCCGTTGTACACCGGCTCGCCGGTGACCAGCCGTGTCCACGCGCTTCGGTCGGCGAACCGGTCGACGCCGCTGGTCGAGGCGAGCCTCGCGACCTCGAGATCGTCGGCGTCGAGCAGGTGGACGACGATCGTCTCGGCCGCGAGGACCGCCGGCGCCGCCGACGACAGCGCGGAGACGGAGAAGATCAGCAGCGGCGGGTCGACGCTCACCGACGCGACCGAACTCGCGGTCAGCGCGACCGGCCCGTCGGGGCCCTCCGCGGTGATGACCGCGACGCCGCCGGGATGTCCGCGGAACAACGCCTTGAACTCCTCGGCCGAGAGGGATGCCGCGAGCGCCCGCTCGTGCTCGTCGAGGTGGCTCTGATCGCCGTGGGCGGATGCGCTGCTCATGCTTCGACCGTACGGGTCCTGAGCGGACCCGGCGTCCGAGGATGAAACACGGCGCAATGCGCCGGGGCATGCCCGGGCCGGCGGTCCCGTCCCCGGTGGTTGACTGGGCGCATGGAACCGGTCGCGATGTTCCCGCTGAACACGGTCCTCCTGCCGGCGATGCCGTTGCCGCTGCGCATCTTCGAGGAGCGCTACCGCGTCATGCTCGGCCGCGTGCTCGACGAGGACGAGCCCGAGTTCGGCGTGGTGCTCATCGCCCGCGGCCACGAGGCGGGCGGCGGCGACGTGCGCCACGACGTCGGCACGATGGCGCGCATCGCACGGGTCACGGCCGGCGAAGGCGACGTCGGGGTGCTCGCGGTCGGCGGCCGCCGCATCCGGGTCGCCGAATGGCTTCCCGACGACCCGTACCCCCGGGCCCTCGTCGAGGAGATCCCGCCGCTGACCTTCGCCGAGCCGCTGGCGGCTCTGCTCGAGACGGTCGACACGACGGTGCGCCGGGTGCTCGCACGCGCCGTCGAATACGGCGACACCCGCTGGGACGCCTCGATCCGGCTGAGCGACGACCCCGTCGCCGCCGCCTGGCAGCTCGCCGGCATCGCCCCGGTCGGCCAGCTCGACCGGCTGGCGCTCATCGGCGCCGGCACGCTCGGCGAGCTGCTGCAACGCACGCTCGACCTCACGATCGCAGCCGAGCCGGGCCTGACCGCCGACGGCGAGCCGGACGACGTGGACGCGGCGATCGAGCGGCTGCTGCGCGACGAGGACGGCTGAACGGCGCGCGTAGGCTGGAACGGTGCCCGCCGTCGTTCGCTTCCGCCCGCCGCGCGGTCGGGTCGTCGCCCTGTTGATCGCCTGCCTGCTGATCGCGGTGCTCGGCGTCGTCATCGTCCTCCTCAACCTCGACGACCTCGTGAACCTGCTCATCGGCGCCGCCGCCGTCGGCCTGTTCGGCATCGGCGGCACCTTCTCGCTCGTGGGCCAGCTGCGCACCCCCACGCTGCAGGCGGACGCCGAGGGCCTGCGCATCGCCCGGGTCGGCACCGCCCCGTGGAACGACGTCGACCGTTTCGGCACGACCACGCGCGACGAGCTCGGTGTGCGCTTCCGCCGCACCGACGCGCTGCTGGCGAGGGCCCCGCGCTCGACGAGCCGTGAGACGCTGCGGCAGACCCGCGCCACCAGCGGCTACGACCTGCTGTTCACCCGGCGCGAGCTCGGCGCGGAACCAGCCGAGGCCGCCGCCGCGCTGCGCCCGTTCCTGTCCTGACGCGTAGCGTGGGGCCATGCAGGTCACCGCCGCCTTCCGCGCTCCGCGACGGTCGCCGCTGCTGCAGATCGTGAAGTCCGCGCTCGCGACGGCTGCGGCGTGGCTGCTGACGGGGTGGCTGATCCAGGGTCCGCTGCCGGTGTTCGCCGCGATCGCGGCGCTCCTGGTCGTGCAGCCCAGCCTGAACCAGTCGTTCGCGAAGGCGATCGAACGCTCGATCGGCGTGATCGCGGGCGTCGTGATCGCCGCGGTCCTCGGTCTCGCCTTCGGCGGCGGGACGTGGGTGATCCTCGTCGCCGCGACGCTCGGCCTCCTGCTGGCGTGGGCGGCGCGGATGACGGCGGGCGGAGCGAGCCAGGTCGCGATCAGCGCCGTGCTGGTGCTCGCGCTGGGCACGACCACTCCGGGGTACGCGCTCGACCGCGTCCTCGAGACGCTGCTGGGGGCCGTGGTCGGCTTCGCCGTCAACGTGGCGCTCGTGCCGCCGGTCGCCGTCGCTCCGGCGCGCGACGCGATCGCGCGGCTGGGCCAGGAGCTCGGCGCGACCTTCGTCCGCCTGGCCGACGCGCTCGAACGCCCCCTCGCACCGGCCGAGCCGCAGGGACTGCTCGTCGAGGCACGCCTGCTGCGCCCGATGCGCGAGAGGGCCGAGAAGGCCCTGGACGCCGCGGCCGAGTCTCTCACCCTCAACCCGCGCGGCGCCCGTCACCGGGCGGAGCTGACGCGGATGCGGCACCTGCTCGACCTGTACACGCCCGTGATCACGCAGCTCACCGGCATGACCCGCACCGTCTGCGACGGGTACAGCGCCGATCTGGTCGACGAGCCGGGTGTGCGTGCGATCGCCGAGCAGCTGCGCCGCGCCGCGCACGACCTCGCGCTGATCGGCGCCGACGCGCCGGCCGCGCAGGAGCCGCCGGCTCTGACGAGCATGCTGCAGCTGCCGACGCCGTCGCGCACGCACTGGGTGCTGATCGGCTCGCTGCTGGAGGACCTGCATCGCATCCACCTCACCCTCCGCGAGGGCGTCGAGGCCCCCGGGTGACGGGTCAGCGATGTCGCGCGGCGCATGACACGCACCGCGTCGCGGCGGGCAGCGCCTCGAGCCGGGCGACCGGGATCGCCGCGCCGCAGTCCGTGCAGACGCCGTAGACACCGGCATCCAGCCGCGCCTGCGCCTCATCCAACGCCGCCAGCTCGGCGACGGCCTCGACCCTCAGGCCCGCGAGTCGAGACCATTCGCCCGAGGCGGTCGCCCCCTCCGGATCGTGTTCGTCGTCGGCCCCGGCCGTGTCACCGCGGGCGGCGAGGAGCGCGGCGAGGTTCGTCACGATAGACGCCAGCCGCGCGGTCACCTCGCGCCTGCGCGCAGCGAGAGGATGCTCGTCCACGCCTCCGGCACCGGTCCGGACTACTCGGCCTGGCCGCGCGCGTTGTAGACCAACGAGTCGCTGTCGCCGTAGGCGCGGAACACGGCGACCGCCTCGTCGTGGCGCACGCCGATGGCGACCCGGATGCCGCGGGCCTCGAACTGGGCGGCCCAGTCGTCGACGACCGGCCCCTCGTCGAAGCCGCTGAGCTCCTCCAGCTCCGGACCCTCGCCGGCGACGACGAGCGAGCGGACGCCGCTCCACATCGTCGCGCCGTAGCACATGACGCAGGGCCGCCAGTTGACGACGAGCTCCAGGTCGGCGCCGCCGGCGCCGAGATCCCAGCGACCGAGCGCTGTCTGGGCGAGGCTCAGCGTCGTCACCTCGGCGTGCATCGAGCTGAGCCCGGAGGCGAGCACCACGTTGACGCCGGCCGAGACCAGGGCGCCGGATGCGGCGTCCACCACGATCGCGGCGAAGGGACCGCCGCTGCCCTCGCGCCAGTTGCGGTCGGCGAGCGTGTTGACGAGGTCCATGCGGTCCTCCGGCGTCGGCAGCACGGTCGGAAGCGTGTCGAGCTCGGCGATGAGCCAGGCGGGCAGGGAGGCGGCGACGTCGGTTGCGAGGGTCATGCCGCCATCCTGACGGCTGTGGATGACGGCGCTGTTACGAGCAGACGCTGTGGAGAACGCCGAACGGCTCGGGATGCCGCTGACTAGCGTGTGAGCCATGACACCGCGCCCCGGGATCGGCGCCGCCGGGCTCGTGCTCGCGGCCGCGCTGCTGGTCGGCTGCGCGCCCGATCCGGCCCCGACGCCCAGCGCGACCGGCTTCGCCGACGAGGACGCCGCCTTCGCCGCCGCCGAGGCGACGTACCGGGCGTATGTCGATGCCCTCAACCAGGTGGACCTCAGCAACCCCGCCACCTTCGAGGAGGTGTACCAGTGGACGACGGGGGATCTGAATGCCAGCGATCGGGAGGGCCTGTCGTACTACCACGCCGAGGGGTACACGATTTCGGGAGAAACATCGATCACGGAAATAGCTCTTAATTCGGTCGCATCGGACTTCTCCACGATCACCATCGACCTTTGTCTTGATGTCAGTGAAATCAACATCGTCGATGCGAACGGATCTTCACAAATTGATGCTGACCGAGTGGAGATTCAAACCGTGCGCGCAACACTTATAACGAGCACATCAACAACGGGACTACAGATCGAGTCGCTCGCCGCGCGCGGTGACGGACCGACATGCTGACCTCGGTACTTGCTCTCCTCGCCGTCTCCGTTACGCTGCCGGCCGTCCCCTCATCTGGCGGCACGGGATGTGACGATGTGGGTGTCTGGGCTTCAACGTGCACTATCGAGAACACCGGCACCGAGGTCGATGTCGGCGCGACGATGGGCGATGCCGGGGCGTCGAGCGCCACCGGCGCGACCGGGGACGGCACCGTCGACGACGCCGTCGACGACGGGACGGGCGACGGGGACGCCGCCGAGATGCTCGAGCCCGTCGTGTGCGAGAGCGCACTGTGCCGCGGCAACTACTCCGCGGTCCGCATCCCCGACGTCACGATGGACGATCTCGCCTCCTTCCGGCCGGCCTCGCCCGCCATCGCGTCGGAGCCGGCGGGAGTGGGCCTGGCCGGTCTGCCCACCAACTTCGTCACCGCGGCGGAGACCCACACCGTGTCGGGCGAGCTGTTCGGCTATGCGGTCACGGTCCGCTTCACCCCCACGACGTACGTGTTCGACCACGGCGACGGCACCAGCCGGCGCGCCGCCACCGGCGGTGCGAGCTGGGCCGCCCTCGGGCAGGCAGACTTCACGCCGACCGCGACGAGCCACACCTACCCCGCACGGGGCACCTTCACCGCGACGGGGGCGGTCGAGTACACCGCCCAGGTCGACTTCGGCGGCGGGTGGCGCGGCGTGCCCGGCGTCCTGACCCTCGCCTCCCCCGGCTACGACGTGCGGATCGTCGAGGCCCGCACCGCCCTCGTCGCCCGCACCTGCCTCGAGGATCCGGCCGGCCCCGGCTGTTGAGCTAGGTCAGCAGCGGCGTCAGCCGCTCGGCGGTCGCGTGCAGCGCCGGCAGCACCTCGTCCGGCTGCTCGATCCGGTGCTGCGGACCGGCGAACGCCACCGCCGCCACGAGCACCTCGCGCTCGTCACGGATCGGCACCGCGAGGCACCCGAACCCCGGGATCACCTCCCCCACCTGGCGGGTCGCGCCGAAGACGCGGAGGTCCGCCCGCGCCTGCGCGACGATCGGTCCGGCCTCGGCCCGTTCCGCCGCCAGCAGCAGCCCGAGGGCGAAGCGCCCCGGCTCCCGCGCCAGCCGGCGCTCGTCGCTGAACGGGAAGTCCGGGTCGGCGTCCACGATCGTGATCCTGCCCTCGTCGTACCGCACGACGTGCACGCCCCCGCGGATGCCGGCACGCGCCTGGGCGAGAACCGTCCGCGCCGCGGCGGGGAACCGGGCGGGCGCGGCCGCCGCCGCCAACTGGGCCACCTTGGCGCCCAGCGCGAAGCCGGCCAGGTCGGGCGTGCGCACCAGGTACTCGTCCTGTACCAGCAGGTTCAGCAGCCGATAGGTCGTGGCCCGCGGCAGCCGCAGCGCGGCGGACACCTCCTGCGCCGACACCCCGGCCCCGAGGGTCGCGACCGCCTCCAGCACCGCCAGCGCGCTGTGGATCGCCCGCGGCTGCCGGGCGGTCAGCGTCGGGACCGGATCCGGCGCGGCGGTGTCAGCCATCGTCCGGTGCCGCCCGTTTCGCCACCCCGCCCAGCACCTCGGCGGCGACCGGCTCGTCGTAGGAGCCCACGCGGCCAAGATCCGTGCCCTCGCGGCGCAGACGCGCGACGACGGCGACCGCGACCGCCGCCGCGACCGCCACGGCGACCCAGACCGCGCCGCCGCCTGCAGCGGCGTCCACGGCGAAGAAGGCCACCAGCGCCGCCGACAGCGCCGCCGCCGAGAACCATGCCACGACCGTTCCGCCCGCCGTCGCCTCGCCGATGCGCCGCAGGAACGCGGGCATGGCGACGCACACCAGCACATACGCGGTGATGTACCCCGCGCCGCCCAACGAGATGGTCAGGTGCATGGCGGCGCGCATGTCGACGCCGACCACGATCAGCAGCAGCGGAACCGCCGTGACGACCGGCAGCGCGACCGCCAGCGCGCCGGCCGGCGTGCCCCACCGGCGGTGGGTGCGACCGAGCTTCGCGGGCAACACGCCGTCTCGTGCCATGGTGAACACGACCCGCGACAGGGCGGTCGTCGAGCCGATCGCGCAGGCGAGGAAGGACGCGGCGATGCCGACGTCGGCGAGCACACCCCAGCCGCCGACCCCGTACGCCGCGGCGAGATCGTTGACCGGCGAGGCGCTGGAGGCCAACACGACATCGAGCGCGTCGAAACCGGCCACCTGGACGACGGCGGACAGCAGGTACAGCCCCGCGGACACGACGACCGTCCAGACCATCGCCCGCGGCACCGCGCGCAGCGGCGTGCGGGCCTCCACGCCCAGGGTGGCGGCGCTCTCGAACCCCACGAACGCCGTCAGCGCGACGAGCGCGCCGGCGGCGACGGCGGCGGGCGAGACGTCGCGCGGCAGGAGCGCCGCCGCGTCCACCGGTCCCATCCGGGTGAGCAGCACGACGAGCAGCACCACGATGAGCGTGACGGACACCCCTTCGACCAGGAGCGCGACGCGGGTGGACAGGCGGATGCCGCGCACCAGCACCAGCACGAGCACGAGCGCCTCGGCGGCCAGCACCACGGCCAGCACCGACGCGCCGTGCATTCCCGGCCAGAGCGCCGCGAGCAGAAGGGTCGTGTAGGAGGCGCCGCCCAGCAGCGCGAACATCGCGATCGCGCCGTAGCCGACCAGGATCGCGCCGCCCGCCGCCAGCCCGGCCGCCGGCCCCAGGCCACGGGCCGTGTACGTGTACAACGAGCCCGTCGCCGCGAACCGTCGCGCGAACTGCGAGATCGTGCGGGCCACCAGCAGGCTGAGCACCCCGGCGATCGCGACCGCCAGCACCGTGACCTGCGCCGAGACGCCCGCCACGAGCAGCACGACCGTCGTCGCCGCCGCCGACGGCGCCACCGCCGACACGGACTGGGCGAGCACGTCGACGAAGGGCACGCTACGCCGGTCGAGTCCGTGCATCGGCGCGCGCGAGCCGAAGTCGTGGACGGGGTCGGGGCGCGAGATCGCGCGTTCGAGGGCGGTCATGCGGAATCCTCCGTGC
>JASGDW010000306.1:0-5212 GCA_047606965.1 Microbacterium sp. | reverse complement strand
GGGCCGCCCGATGCCCGGACGGCCCACGACCGGGTTCAGCCTGCTGTCGTGATCTGACGCAGGGTCGGGTACATCATCCCCGTCACCGGGGTCACCTCGATGTCCGAGGTGCTGACGTAGGTGTTGTTGGCCTGGTACCACACGTCGAACCACGCCAGCTCGGTCACGAGGGTGTTGAGGTCCTCGATCGCCTGGTCCTGCGCGTCGCCGGGGTCGGCGGCGTACACGGCGTCCACCGCGGCCTGGACGTCGGCGAACTGGTCGATCTCCGGGGTGGGGTTGTACCACTGGGCCAGCGCGATCTGACGCTCGACGTTGGCGACGGCGTTGGAGTCCATCGACAGGTAGGCGATGAACATCGGGTAGGTGGCCGCGTTCGCCTGGTAGTCGGTGTACTGCATGTCGTCCCAGGTGACCGTGATGCCCAGCTCGGAGAACACCTGCTCGACCGAGGGCTGCCACACCGAGAACACGGGGGTCATGGGCATCGTGACCGAGAAGCCGTCGGCGTAGCCGGCCTCGGCCAGCAGCTCCTTCGCGGTGTCGATGTCGGTGGCGTACAGGTCGTTGAGGTCGTCCAGGTTGCCGGTCATGCCGGAGGGGAACACCTGGTTGGTGGCGACGCCCTGGCCGCTGCCGATCGCGTCGAGGATCGACGCGCCGTCGAAGGCGTAGTTCAACGCCTGCCGCACCTCGGTGCTGCCCAGCGGCGCGAACGAGGAGCCGGTGCGGTCGGTGAACTGCAGGCCGACCCACCCGGAGACCTTGCCGGCCACGTTCCAGCCGTTGGCGTCGGCCTGGTCGATCGACTGCTGGTCGGCGTAGCTCACGTTGATCTGGCCGCTGAGCATGGCGTTCAGCCGCGCCGTGTCGTCCTGGATCGGATAGATCGACAGCTCCGACCACGGGAACTCCTCGGCGTCCCAGTGGTCGTCCACCTTCGTGAAGTGGTATTCGGACCCGGCGACCGTGGTGGTCGCGTCGAGGATGTAGGGGCCGGAGCCGACCGGGTCGGTGGCGAGCGTGCCGGCGTCGATCGAGTCGGGCGCCATCATGTAGCTGCGGCCGAGACCCATGAAGTACAGGATGGTGTCGTCGCGCTGGGTCAGGTGGATCTCGATCGTGTCGTCGTCGACGGCCTCGAAGGAGGAGACGTTGGTGTAGGCCTCGCCGGAGCGGGTGCCGGCCTGCAGGTACTCGAGGCTCTTGACCGCCGCGTCGGCGTCGAACACCTCGCCGTCGCTGAAGGTCACCCCGGTGCGCAGGTTCATCGTGATCGTCAGGTAGTCGTCGGAGACGGTCCAGTCGGTCGCGAGGGCCGCCGTCGGGTTGCCGTCGCCGTCGACCGCGAGCAGCGGGTCGTAGACCGCGGACAGGTAGGGCCCGTCGAAGCCGATGTCGGCCAGCGAGGGGTCCCAGCTGGTGACGTCGGCGAACTCGCCGATGTTCAGCGCGCCGGCGTCGCCGTCCGCAGCGGAGGTGCTGGACGCGTCGCCGCTGCACGCGGTGAGCGCGAGGGCGAGCGCCCCGATCACGGCGCCCATCGCCGTAAAGGTCGTTTTTCTCATGATTCCTTCTCGTGATGCGGGTAGGTGAAGAAGGTTCGGGGAGGAGCCTCGTTCCGCTGCGGGAGCCGGAATCGACGCCACCCCGATGTGCCGTTGCGCTTTAGTCTACATACGGAGAAAAAGACCACAACACCGGGTGCGATGTTTTTCAACAGACGTAGATATTCGTTACATGCCGGCAACATTCGCCGCCGGGCGCCCCGGTCACCACGTCCCGTCCGCGGCCACCTCGGTGTCCTGCTGCAGGTCGGCGAGCGCCGCGCGCAGCGCCTGGCCCTGCGCCGCGGCGAGCTCGACCGCGACGAGGTTCCCCTCCAGCTGAGACAGGCTCGACGCGCCGAACAGCACGTTCGCGACGCAGGGGTCGGCCAGGCAGAACGCGACGGCGAGCTGCGCCGGGGTCGCCCCGAAGCCCGCGGCGATCCGTTCGAGCTCCGGGTAGACGGCGACGATGCGCTCGCGGATGCCGCCGACGTCCGCCCCGATCTTCCGGGCCGGGGCGAGCTTTCCCGCCAGGATGCCGCCCTCGAAGACGTCCGAGGCCTGCAGCCCGAGCACGCCCGCCTCGAACAGACGCCGATAGGGCTCGCCCTGGGCCATCGCCCGGCGCACGACGGAGTACTTCAGCTGCGCGAAGGCGGGTGCGGCGGCGCCCGTGCGCTCGGCCGCCCGGATCGCGCCGAGCGTGTCGTCGATGCGCCAGTTGTTGATCCCCCAGAGGTCGAACAGCCCCGCGCTGCGCAGCTGTTCCACCTCGGCGACCAGGGCGGGCAGGTCGGGCGGGGAGACGTAGTCGCCGACGACCACGGCGTCGAAGCGATCGAGACCCGCCCGCTCCAGGCTCTCCTCCAGCTGCGCGCGGAACCCCTGCCGGGGCCAGTCCCACAGCCAGAGCTTGCCGCAGAGGAACACCTCCTCCCGGCCGACGCCGGAGGCGCGCAGCGCCTGGCCGAACAGGATGTCGGTGCGCGAGTTCTCGGCGTGCGGGCCCATGTTGTAGTAGGCGACGTCGAAGAAGCCGGCGCCGGCCGCCACGGCGCGCCGCACGATGGCGACCCCGTCCTGCTCGCTCATGCGGTCCCAGGTGTTCCACGACCCGAGGCCGAGCGGAGCGACGAGCGGGCCACCGGGTCCGAGCGGGCGGCGGGCGAACGGCGTTGCGGGCATCTGTGCCTCCAGACCGGGCCGGACGAGACGGCCGCTTGTGTTTTTCTACAAACATAGAATAACGTCTCATCACATTCCGCGACAGCCGCGGGCCCGCCCGAGGGGAGCATTCCATGACCGGCACGTCCAGGCGCGTCCTCATCACCGGCGGCGCCGGCGGCCTCGGGCGCTGCCTCGCCCAGGCCTTTCTCTCCCACGGCGACGTCGTCGTGCTCGCGGACCTGCCCGGGGAGCGGCTCGACCGGGTCGGCGCGGAGCTCGGCGTCGCCACGGCCTCGGTGGACATCGCCGACGCCGCCGCCGTCGAGGCCGCGGTGGACGGGATCGGACGGGCGCACGGGGCGATCGACGTGCTCGTCAACAACGCCGGCATCCTGCACCTGCACGGGGCGGTCGTCGACCTGCCGGTCGCCGACCTCGAGGCGACGATCCGGGTGAACGTGCTCGGCACGTTCACGATGACCCAGGCCGTCGCCCGGCACATGATCGCCGGCGGCGTCCGCGGCGCGATCGTCAACGTCTCCTCCATCGGGGGCCGTCAGCCCACGCCCGGCATGGGCGCCTACGAGTCGAGCAAGGCCGCGGTCGACGCCCTCACCCGGTGGGCGGCGATCGAGCTCGCGGCCTCCGGCATCCGCGTCAACGCCGTCGCACCCGGCCCCGTGGACACCGCGGCCATCCGGCTCGGGATGCCGGAGGGCTCCCCGATGCGCGAGGCGTGGCTGGAGCGCATCCCGCTGCGGCGGTTCGCCGATCCCGACCAGGTCGCCGCGGCCGCCGTCTTCCTCGCCTCCGCCGATGCGGCCCACATCACCGGCGTCAGCCTGCCGGTCGACGGCGGCCAGCTGCTGGTCTGACCCTTCCCGACGCACAGGAGCCCGACATGACCCTCCCCGCCACCACCCGCGCAGCCGTGCTGGTCGAGCACGGCGCCTCCCTCGAGCTGACGGAGCTGCCCCTGCCGGCGCCGGAGCCCGGCGCGGTCGTGGTCCGCATCCGCTGCGCGAGCCTGTGCGGCACGGACATCGAGATCTGGTCGGGGAAGATGACCTTCCCCGGGATGCTGCCGATGGTGCTCGGCCACGAGATGGTGGGCGAGATCGTCGCCGTCGGCGACGGCGCCCGCGACGCCCTCGGCCGCGTCCTGGAGATCGGGGACCGGATCGGATGGTCCGAGTCCACCTGCGGCGAGTGCGAGGGCTGCGTCGTCCTGCGAGAGCCGGTGCACTGCTCCCGCCGCGGCTACGGCTTCCTGCAGCGATCCGACGCCCCGCCCTACGCCACGGCGGGGCTGGCGGACTACGCCTACGTGACGCCGGGCGCCGCCAAGCTCACCCTGCCGGAGGTCGTCAAGGACACCTGGGCGTCGATGGCCGGCTGCGCCGCGAAGACCGTGCTGCGCGCCTTCGAGCGGGCCGGCCGCATCCGCCCCGGCGCCACCGTGGCGGTCCAGGGCTCCGGCGCGCTCGGCGTGTTCGCGACCGCCGTCGCGCGCATCGCCGGCGCCGGGCGCGTGATCACGATCGGGGCGCCCGCCGCCCGGCTGGAGCTCGCACGGCGCTTCGGGGCGGACGAGGTCGTCGACATCGCGGACGGCGACGTGGTCGATCGGGTGCTCGCGCTGACCGGCGGACACGGCGCGGACGCCGTGTTCGACCTCGCCGGGGCGCCCAGCGTCGGCCCCGAGGCGATCGGGATGGCCGCCACCCGCGGCACCGTGGTGGTCGTCGGCTCGACCGGGCCGGCCGGCGACCCGTTCCCGCTCAGCGCGATCATGGGCAAGGAGCTGACCGTGGTCGGCTCGCTCAACGGCGACATCGCCGACTACGCGCGCGCGATCGAGTTCTTCGCCGCGTTCGCGGACCGGTTCGACTGGGACGCGCTGTTCAGCGCGCCGGTGGGCCTGGTCGAGGCGTCGGAGAAGATCGCCGCCATGGACCGCCTCGCGGAGGTGAAGGCCGTCATCGACCCCCGGCTCGACGCCCCGTCGGCGCCGGCCGCATCCGCCCCCACGCCGGAAGGATCCCGCGCATGAGCGACGCCCCCCTGCCCCGACGCCGCATCGGCACGAGCGAGCTGGAGACCGCCGTGTTCTCCCTCGGCTCGTGGCACACCTACGACCGGATGGACTTCGGCGAAGCGGTGACGATGGTGCGCGAGGCGGTGGACCGCGGCGTCACGCTGTTCGACGTCGGGGTCTACTCCGCTCCCGGTGCGCCGCCGGTGTTCACCGACGTGCTGTTCTCGGCGATCGTGCGCGCGGCCGGGCTGCGCCGCGACGAGTGGATGCTCTCGAGCAAGCTGTGGCTCGAGGGCTACGGCGAGCGCGGGTTCCGGCCGCAGCTGGAGAACGCCCTGTTCCGCATCGGCGTCGACCACGCCGATCTCGTCGTCCTCGGCGACCTGCGCGACTCCCAGGTGCCGCTGCGCACCCTCGTGCTCGACCTGGCGGGCCTGCAGCGCGCCGGCCTCATCCG
>JASGDW010000305.1:0-4383 GCA_047606965.1 Microbacterium sp. | reverse complement strand
GCGCCGGTGGTGATCGGGCGCAGCCCGGTGCCGCCGGATGCGGCGGTGCGCCGGCATCCGGTCGCCCCGCTCCTCTACCCCACGCACGACCTCCCCGCGGTCCTGCGCTCGCTGCGCGAGGCGGGTGTCCAGCGCGTGTTCGTCGAGGGCGGCCCGACCCTCGCCAGCGCGTTCCTGCACGAGGGCCTGGCCGACGAGGTGCTGGCCTACGTCGCCCCGGTGCTGCTGGGCGGGGCCCGCCCGGCGCTGACCGAGATCGGGGTTGCCACGATCGCCCAGGCGCGGCGGCTGGCGGTGGCCGCGGTCGAACGGCTGGGCGAGGACCTGCTGGTCGTGGGGCGCCTGGGCACGACGAACGAAGGAGAGGGTTGATGTTCACCGGGATCATCGAAGAGATCGGCGTCGTGAGCGCGGTGGCGCCGTCCGGCGACGGCGTGCGGCTGACCGTGCGGGCGCCGATCGCGGTGTCCGACGCCGGCCACGGCGACTCGATCGCGATCAGCGGCGTCTGCCTGACGGTCGTCGAGCAGGGCGAGGACTGGTTCACCGCCGACGTCATGCGGGAGACCCTCGACACCGCGACCACCGGCGCGCTGGCGCCGGGCAGCGCCGTCAACATCGAGCGGGCGATGAGCCCGCACGGACGCCTGGGCGGCCACATCGTGCAGGGGCACGTCGAGGGCATCGGCCGGGTGTTCGAGGTGCACGCCGGGGCGCGGTGGCGGGTGGTGCGCGTCTCCCTGCCCGCCGACCTGGCCCCGCTCGTGGTCGACAAGGGCTCGATAACCGTCGACGGCGTCTCGCTCACCGTGAGCGCGGTGAGCCCGGCGGACGCCGGCAGCCACTGGTTCGAGATCTCCCTCATCCCCGAGACCCTCACCGCCACGACCCTCGGCGCCCGCGCCGTCGGGGACGCCGTGAACCTCGAGACCGACGTCCTGGCGCGGCACGTGCAGCGGCTGCACGCCTTCGCGACGGCTGCCGCTCCCGTCGAAGGAGACCCGCGATGAGCCTGTCCACCATCCCCGCGGCCCTCGACGCGCTGCGCGCGGGCCGGCCCGTCATCGTGGCCGACGACGAGAACCGCGAGAACGAGGGCGACGCGATCATCTCGGCCGAGCTGGCGACCCCGGAGTGGATCGCGTGGATCGTGCGCCACTCCAGCGGCTTCATCTGCGCCCCCATGCCCGCCGACTGGGCGGACCGGCTCGACCTGCCCCCCATGGTCGCCGTCAACGAGGACGCGCGCGGCACCGCCTACACCGTCAGCGTGGACGCCGCCGACCGGGTGACCACCGGCATCTCCGCCGGCGACCGCGCGCACACGCTGAACGTGCTGGCCGACCCGGAGTCCACGCCGGCCAGTGTCATCCGCCCCGGCCACGTGCTGCCGCTGCGCGCCGTCGACGGCGGCGTGCGCGAGCGCGGCGGTCACACCGAGGCCGCCGTGGAGCTGATGCGGCTCGCCGGGCTCCCGCCGGTCGGCGCGATCTGCGAGATCGTCGCCGAGGACGGCAGCATGATGCGCCTGCCGGGCCTGATCGAACTGGGCGAGCGCGACGGCCTCCCGGTCGTCACGATCGAGCAGCTCGTCGCCTACCTGGAGGAGACCGAGCCGCGGCACAGCGGCACCGCCTCCGCGCGCCGGCGCCGGGTGAGCCTGCGCGCCGAGGCGACCGTGCCCACCTCGCACGGCGTGTTCCGCTTCCTCGCCTACAAGGACCGCACAACCGGCACCGACCACCTCGCGATCGTCTCCGGAGAGCTGACCGAGGAGGCGCCGCTGGTGCGGGTGCACTCCGAGTGCCTCACCGGCGAGGCCTTCGGGTCGCTCAAGTGCGAGTGCGGCCCGCAGCTGGACGCCGCGCTGGACGCGATCGAGCAGGACGGCGGCGTCGTCGTCTACATGCGCGGCCACGAGGGCCGCGGCATCGGCCTGATCAACAAGCTGCGGGCGTACAGCCTGCAGGAGCGGGGCCTGGACACCGTCGACGCCAACCTGGCGTTGGGCCTGCCCGCCGACGCCCGCGACTACACGGCGGCCGCCGGCATCCTCGCCGATCTGGGCGTCGAGCGGGTGCGACTGCTCACGAACAACACGGACAAGGTCGCGCAGCTGCGCGAGCTCGGCCTGGAGGTCGTCGAGCAGGTGCCGCTGCTGGTCGGCGTCGGCGCCGACAACCACAGGTACCTGCAGACCAAGCGCGACCGCATGGGGCACGTCATCCCGGACGCCGAGTTCGCCGACGCCCTGGAGAAGATGGAGGAGAACGCCCGATGAGCGGCAAGGGAGCGCCACAGGCGCAGACGATCGACGGCGCCGGCGTGCGCGTGGTCGTGGTCGCCGGAACCTGGCACGAGCGGATCACCGACGGCCTGATCGCCGGCGCGGCGCGCACGCTGGACGCCCTCGGGGCCGACTGGTCGCTCGTGCGCGTGCCCGGCTCGTTCGAGCTCGCGCTCGGCGCGCAGGCGGCGTTCGCCGGCGGCGCCGACGCCGTCGTGGCGCTGGGGGTCATCGTCCGCGGCGGCACCCCTCACTTCGAGTACGTGTCGGCCGCCGCCACCGACGGCCTGAACCGGGTCGCGCTGGACGCCGGACGCCCGGTGGGCTTCGGCCTGCTCACCCTCGACGACGAGCAGCAGGGCATCGATCGCGCCGGGCTCCCCGGCTCGACCGAGGACAAGGGCGCCGAGGCCGCCGACGCGGCTGTGCGGACCGCCCTCGTGCTGCGCGACCTGCGCGCCTGAGGCCCGCGCTTCGTCTCCGCGG
This sequence comes from Microbacterium sp., assembly GCA_047606965.1. Taxonomy (GTDB): domain Bacteria; phylum Actinomycetota; class Actinomycetes; order Actinomycetales; family Microbacteriaceae; genus Microbacterium. The sequence goes on along the minus strand of JASGDW010000305.1, from coordinate 1,610 downwards.
ACGCGCACGGGGAACCGGAGCGCACGAACGCTTCCACGGAGATGGACAGGAGGGAGGATCCGCGCCTTCAGCTATACTGAGGGTATGGAGATCCTGCGCAGCGTCGTCGTCCTCGTCCACCTCACCGGCTTCGCGATCCTGTTCGGGTCGTGGCTGGTCGACGCCGTCGCACGCCGCATCCGCGTGACCCGCCTGATGACGGTCGGCATGACGATCGCCGCCGTGGCGGGGCTCGCGCTCGCGGCGCCGTGGGGCACCTCCGCCGAGCTCGACTACGCCAAGCTCGGCGTCAAGCTCGTCGTCCTGCTCGTGATCGCGGCGCTGCTCGGCATCGGCTCGGCCCGCCAGCGCCGCACCGGCGCCCTCTCGCCGGCGATCTTCTGGCCGATCGGCATCCTGACCCTCGCCAACGCCGCCATCGCCGTCCTCTGGCGCTGACCCCCCGCCCGTGAGACCGGGGATCCGGGACAGGCGTAGCGTGGAGGGCGACCCCCGTCGTGAACCGAGGTAGCCGCATGTCCACGAGCGCTCCGACGCGCCGCAGCCCGTTCGCCCGGCCGTCGAAGGACGACGGGCCGCGCGCGAGCCTGCGCCAGCTGCTGCCCTACGTCTTCGAGCACAGGCGCGTGCTCGGCGCCGTGGTCGCGCTCAGCGTCCTGGGCGCGGCCGCGACCCTGGCCCAGCCGCTCGTGGTCAGCCAGGTGATCACACGGGTGCAGTCGGGCGAGACGCTCGGTCCGCTGGTGTGGATGCTCGTGGCCCTCGTGATCGCGTCCTCGCTGATCTCCGGCTATCAGCACTACCTGCTGCAGCGCACCGGCACGGCCGTCGTGTACTCCAGTCGGCGGCGGCTCATCGCCCGCATCCTGCACCTGCCGATCGCCCAGTTCGACGCGCGCCGCACCGGCGACCTCGTCTCGCGCGTGGGCACCGACACCACGCTGCTGTACGCCGTGCTCACGCAGGGGCTCGCGGACGCCGTCGGCAACGTCCTCGTCTTCGTCGGCGCGCTCGTCGCGATGGCGATCATCGACCCGGTGCTGCTGCTGCTGATCCTGGTCGTGATCGCCGCCTCGATCGCGGTGGTCGGCGCGCTCAGCGGCCGCATCCGCACCGCCACGCGCGAGCAGCAGGAGAAGGTGGGCGAGCTCGCGTCCGGGGTGGAGCGCGCCGTCGGGTCGATCCGCACCGTGCGCGCCGCCGGCGCGAGCGACCGCGAGGAGGCCGCCATCTCGGAGCTCGCGCAGCAGAGCTACCGCGTCGGCGTGCGCATCGCGAAGGTCTCCGCGCTCGTGGTGCCGGTGGCCAGCGTCGCCCTGCAGGTGTCGCTGCTGGTGGTCCTGGGGGTGGGCGGGGTGCGCGTGGCCGCCGGCGACCTGACGATCGCGAGCCTGGTCACCTTCGTCATCCTGCTGTTCCTGCTGGTGCAGCCGCTGGGCACCTTCTTCGGCGCCTTCACCTCGGTGAACCAGGCGCTCGGCGCGCTCGGCCGCATCCAGGAGGTGCTCGACCTGCCCGCCGAGACCGCGGACGACGCCGCGATCGCGGCCGCCGCGCGCGGGGCGGGCGCGGCGGCGGAGACGGGTGCCGCGATCGAGTTCCGCGAGGTG
>JASGDW010000304.1:0-3852 GCA_047606965.1 Microbacterium sp. | reverse complement strand
GAAACGTGCCGCGGATATCGTAGGCGGCATGCACTGGGCGGACGAGGCGGCCGAGCAGCTCGAGAAGCTGCTGCACGATCCGATGACGGCGGCGGTGCGCGGCACGGTGGAGATCGCCGCGATCTCGGCGCCGGCGCCGCGCGGACGCTACCAGGAGGCGGCGGTCGAGTTGCGGGCGTGGGCCCCCGGGCTCGCGCCGGTCGCCGTGCGCACCAGGGTCGTGCTGCCCGTCAAGGACTGGCCCGCCGTGGGCACGCGGCTGCCGGCCATGATCCCGCCGGCCGAGCCCGCCGCGCTCGAGGTCGACTGGAGCGGTCTGGGAGGCTGACGCACGGCGCGAGCCGAACCGAGGCGCAGGGATTCCACACACCGGCCCGCCGAGGCCACCTCTCAGAAGCGGAGGACGGGCTTGATCGCCTCACCACGCGCCGACGCGGCGAACGCCTCCTCGATCTCGGCGAAGGGGTACTCGCGCACGAGCCTGTCGAACGGGAACCGGCCCTGCCGCCACAACTCGATGAGGCGCGGGATGAACACCTGCGGCACCGAGTCGCCCTCGATGATCATCCGCAACGACCAGCCGCGCGTGATCGACAGACCCGTCTCGAAGGGCGTCTCCGTCCCGGGCGCCTGCGCCCCGACCACGCCGACCGTGCCGCGCACGCCGAGCGAGTCGACGGTCTGACGCAGCACCGCCGAGACCCCCGAGGTCTCGAGCGCGTAGTCGACGCCGCCGCCGGTGATCTCCTGGATGCGCGTGGGCGCGTCCTCGGTACGCCCGTTGACGGTGTGGGTCGCGCCCAGCTCGCGCGCGAGCGCGAGGCGCTCGTCGTTGACGTCGACGGCAACGATCGTGCCGCAGCCCACCGCGACCGCCGCCAGGAGCGCGGACAGCCCGACGGCCCCCGCCCCGAACACCGCAAAAGAGCTCCCGGCCTCGGGGTCGAGCACGTTCATGACGGCTCCTGCGCCGGTCTGGATACCGCAGCCGAGCGGTCCCATGAGCTCGAGCGGCACGTCGTCCGGCACTTTGACGACCGCGCGCTCGTCGGCGGTCGCGATCGTGGCGAACGAGGACTGCCCGAAGAAGTGCGACGAGACCGCGGCGCCCGAGGCATCCGTCAGCCCCGTCGTCCCGTCCAGGCGCGTTCCGCCGAAGTTGAGCGCGTACAGCGACGCGCAGTATGTGCCGGCGCCCTCCCGACAGTGCCGGCAGACGCCGCACGTGTTCACCGACAGCACGACGTGGTCGCCGGGGACGACGGAGGTCACGGCGTCGCCGACGGCATCGACGATGCCCGCGCCCTCGTGGCCGAGGACGGCCGGCAGCGGCGTGGGGTAGATCTGCTCGCGCACGACGGCGTCCGTGTGGCACACGCCGGTGGCGGTCATGCGCACGCGCACCTCAGTGGGTCGCAGCGCGTCGAGTTCGAGCTCTTCGAGGGTGATGGGCCCATCGGCTTCGCGCACGACGGCGGCCAGGGTCTTCATGTCCGTTGCTCCTATCGGTTCGGTGCTGCCCGGCGAGGGCGGCGTCTGTTGCGTCATGGTCTGCGATGTAAGGGGGTGCCCCCCGTGGGGTGGAACGTCGCGACGGCCTTCATGCCCCGCACCTGGCCGTTTGCGCGCTCGATCTGGTTCCCCTCGACGACGGGCCGGTCGAGGTCAAGGATGAGCCGGGCCTGTGCGGTGGCGGACCCGCTGCGGGGGACGGATGCCGGGCGCGGCTCAGCCGATGCGCCCCCTGAGCTCGCGCACCGTCGCGATCGAGGGCGGCGAGAACGTCGACGACGTCCTCGTCGACGCGGGCGACATCGGTCGCGACGACCCCTGGCACCTGCTCAGCGAATCACACCGGCGGCGGAATGGTCAAGAAATTGTCGACAATCTTGGCGAGCATCACATGCCTTCGAACATAGGGGAACCTCGGCCCTGTCTGCGTCGGCCGGGCCCCGGGGGCGGGCTGGCTGCAGTTCCATGCCGAGACCTGCGGGTACGACGCGGAGTCTCGCCGCCTCAGTGCTCCCCGCCGCGGCTCACGAGCCGTGTCTCCTCCAGGTCGAGGAGCGATTGCGCCTCGGCGAGGACGCGCGACGAGTACGTTCCCTGAGCGCGGATCGTCAGCAGGCGTTCCCGCTCCGCGGCGACCACGGCGAGGCGAAGCTCGCGGAACCGCTGATGCGGCCGCTGCTGCACACCCCGAAGCGAGTGCGCGCGTTCCCATGCAGCCTCGGTGCGCAGGAACGAGGACTGCCGCACGCGTTCGATGACATCGGGGTCGACCGGCGCCGTCTCGGCGGCGTCCGCCTCGACCTGATCGAGCGCGGCGAGGCCGGCGCCGCTGATGTCCTCCAGCAGCGCGGCGAGCTCCTTGCGATCCTCGGCCGCGTCGACCCCCTCGACTTTGAGCAGCCGGATCAGCCACGGCAACGTGCCGCCCTGCACCACGATGCTCGTCACGGCCACGGTGAACGCGATCAGGATCAGCTGCGGGCGGTACGGTGTGCTCTCAGGCAGGGACTGCGCAGCCGCGAGCGTGACGACGCCGCGCATCCCAGACCAGCCGAGCACCGTTCCGCCGCGCCAGTCGATCTGCTCCTGCCGCTGCTGCTCCAGATCGGCCCGCCGACGCTCGTAGTCGCGCTCGAGCCGGTTGCGCGCGCGGGCCTGACGGGCCGTGGCGACAGGATGGCTCCGGTAGTAATACAGGGCGAGCAACGCGCGGTAGGTGCGTTTCTCGTTGCGTTCCTCGCGTCGCCGCAGCCCGAACACGAGCGGGCCGATCCACAGGTACCGGGTGACGATCAGCGACAGGGTCGCGACCAGCCCGATGCCGACGGAGGCGCCCACGCCCAGGACGCTGGAGTCGGCGTGGTCGATCAGGGTGCGGATCTCGAGCCCGATCAGCAGGAACACCCCGTTCTCGAGCAGGAACTGGATCGTGCGCCAGTTGATCCGGTCGCTGATCCTCGACTGCGGCGAGAACTTCGTCGGGCTCGCATGACCGGTGTACAGGCCCGCGACGACGACGGCGAGGACTCCCGAGGCGCCGAGCGCCTCGGCCGGCATGAAAGCGACGAACGGCACCGCGATAGACAACGCCGTGTCGAGCACCGAGTCGTTCAGCTTCGAACGCACGAAAACCGTCGCGAAGCCGGCTGCCAGCCCGACCACAAGCGCGACCAGGACGGCGTAGAAGAAGTCCAGCACCCCGGCCCAGGGCGACGCGAGCGCGCCGGCGGCAGCGGCGACCGCGGAGCGCAGCAGCACGAGCGCGGTCGCATCGTTGACCAGCCCCTCGCCCTCCAGCACGGTGAGAAGACGTGGCGGCAGGCCGAGCCGCCGGCCGATCGAGGTCGCCGCCACCGCGTCCGGAGGGCTGATGATCGCACCCAGCGCGACGGCGGCGGCGAAGTTCAGGTCGGGCAGCAGCGCGTAGAGGAGGAAGCCGGTCGCGAACGCGGTGACGATCACCAGCACCACCGAGAGGCTGGCGATCGGAGCGAGGTTCCGCCGGAAGTCGATGATCGGCACGCTGATCGCCGCCGCGTACAGGATGGGCGGCAGCAGCCCGTCCAGGACGATCTCGTGCGGCACCTCGATGTCGGGCACCCCGGGCAGATACGACAGCCCCACCCCCACCACGACGAGGATGATCGGCGCGGCGATGCCCAGCTTCTTCGAGAACGCTGCGACGCCCACGATGACCGCGACCGCGATCACGCCGTAGATGCCGAGCTCCATTGCTCAAGCCTATGGGCCGGGTCCGACCGTCCTGCTCCAAGCGATGCTTTCGCGTGTCCTGAGAGCCCGACGCGCCCCGGGGCCCGGAACGCGTCGCACGCGTTCCGG
>JASGDW010000303.1:0-9351 GCA_047606965.1 Microbacterium sp. | reverse complement strand
TCCTCGGTGGGGTGGTACTTGCCGATCTCCTCGATCACACGACCGTCGCGCTTGGTGCGCGAGTCGGCGACGACGATGCGGTAGTAGGGCGCCCGGATCTTGCCGAGACGCTTGAGACGGATCTTGACTGCCACGATTCTCCTGAACGTGTGGAAGGTGGACGAACTGGTCGCCTTGGAGCGTGGGGTGCACACCCGGCGGAAGCTCTGGGGGCGGACGCGGCCGGATAGAGGGTCGGGCAGCGGTCCAAAGGTCTATTTTGCCAGATGATGACGGATGCCGCGAACCTGCGACACGCCCGTGCCAGACTGAGCCCGTGACGGTGCCATTCGCGACATCTGCCCGCTCCACGGTCGGCATCGAGTGGGAGCTGATGCTGGCCGACGGCGCATCCGGCGATCTGGTCCCGCGCGCACCGGAGGTGGTCGATGCCCTCGCGAAGGTCACGGCCCCGGAGCGCTTCACGGTGACCGGCGAGCTGCTGACGAACACGGTGGAGGTGACCAGCGGCATCGGCGGCACCGTGGAGGCCGCCGTCGACGACATCGCCGACGGCATCGCCGCGGTGCGCTCGGTCACGGATCCGGCGGGCATCGAGCTGCTGTGCGCCGGCAGCCACCCCTTCGCGCAGTGGTACGACCAGCAGGTCACAGACAAGACCCGGTACCACACGCTCATCGAGCGCACCCAGTGGTGGGGCCGCAACATGATGATCTGGGGCGTGCACGTGCACGTCGGCGTGGACGACGTGAACAAGGTCATGCCGATCGTGGAGGCACTGGCGTCCTACCTGCCGCATCTGCAGGCGCTGTCGGCGTCCAGCCCGTTCTGGGCGGGCGAGCGCACCGGCTACGCCTCGAACCGTGCGCTCGTGTTCCAGCAGCTCCCCACCGCGGGCCTGCCCTGGTCGCTGCCGGACTGGGCCGCGTACGAGTCGTACCTGGACGACATGGTGACCACGGGCGTCATGGCCGACGCGACCGAGGTGAGATGGGACGTGCGGCCGGCTCCCCGCTGGGGAACCGTCGAGGTGCGCGCCTGCGACGGGATGTCGACCCTGCCCGAGCTGGCGGCGGTGGCGGCCCTCACGCAGGTGCTCGTCGAGGACTTCTCCCGCCGTCTCGACCGCGGTGAGCCGCTCGAGATCCTGCAGCCCTGGTTCGTCCGCGAGAACAAGTGGCGCGCCGCCCGCTACGGACTCGACGCGGAGGTCATCGTCGACCGGCAGGGCCGGGCGGAGCCGGTCACCGATCATCTTCGCGAGACCGTGGCGCGGCTGGGCGACACGGCCGCCGAGCTGTCCTGCGCGGGCGAGTTCGCCGGCGTGTCGTCGATCCTGTCGCAGGGCGCGAGCTACGAGCGCCAGCTCGCCGTGGCCGACGCCTCCGACGGCGACCTGCGCGCGGTCGTCCAGCACCTCATCCGCGAGTTCCGCGCGGGCCCGGCCCGCGGCGAGCAGCTGCGCGCGGTCTGAGCCGTTCACGGCGGACGCGGAGCCGCCCCGCGGTAGCGTGCGACTATGACCTCTCTGCGCGCACGACGGATGTGCGTCGTGCTCGCCGTCGGCCTCGCGGCTGCCGTGATCGCGGCCTGCAGCCCGATCGAGGTCGACCAGGCCGACCCGGTCACCACGACGACGCCGACCGCGTCGCCGACCGCGACGACGCAGCTGACGACGACCACGGTCATGATCGGGGACTCGATCATGTCGGGGTACGGGCTCGAGACGTCCCAGGCGTGGCCCGCGCTCCTGGCGGACGCGGAACCGCTGCTGCTGACCAACCTCGCGTGCGGCGGCACCGGGTTCGTCGCGGTCGGCGACTGCGGCACCGACTACGCCGGGTTCGTCCCGGCCGTCGCCGCACTCGCCCCGCAGCTGGTCGTCATCGAGTCCTCCAGCAACGACTTCGACCTGTCGGCCGACCAGATCGCGGCGGCGACGGCGGACACCGTCCAGCAGCTCCATGACGCCGCGCCGTATGCGCTCATCGTCGGGCTGAGCACCATCTGGAACGACGACGCCGACGTGCCGGACGACACCTCCGTCACCTCCGACGCCCTCGAAGACGCCGTCGAGGACGTCGACGGCGTCTTCATCGACGTCGGCCAGCCGCTCGCCGGTCATCCGGAGTGGATGCAGCCCGACGACGTCCACCCGACGGCGGAGGGCCAGCGCGCCATCGCCGCGGTCGTCGCGGCGAAGCTCGAAGCGGCGGGCGTGCTGGGCTAGCGGCGGGTCGCCTCAGCGGTTGCCGAGAAGCTTCTGCAGCTCGGCGAGATCGGCGGCGTCCGGGGCCTTGCCGCCGAGGCCGAAACCTGATCCGGTCGGGGTCGACGGCTGCGCCGCGATCCCTGCGTTCTCGGCGGCGCGCTTGGCGGGGTTGCCCGAACGAGACCCCTTCGCCTTCGCCTGCTTGCCGCGCTTGCTGGACGCGCCGGGCTTGCCCAGAGGACCCATGCCGGGCATGCTCGGCACACCGCCGCGGGCCACGGTCTTCATCATCTTCGCCGCCTGCTCGAACCGTTGCACGAGCTGGTTGACGTCGGTGACGGTCATGCCCGAGCCGCGCGCGATCCGCAGCCGACGCGAGCCGTTGAGCAGCTTCGGGTTGCGCCGCTCGCCCGGGGTCATCGAGCGGATGATCGCCTCGGTGCGGTCGATCTCCCGCTCGTCGAAGTCTTCCAGCTGCTGCTTCATCTGGCCCATGCCCGGGAGCATCCCGAGCATCTTCTTCATCGAGCCCATCTTCTTCATCTGCTGCAGCTGTTCGAGGAAGTCCTCCAGGGTGAACTGCTCGGTCGCCAGCTTCTCGGCGACCTTGATCGCCTCAGCCTCGTCGAAGGCCTGCTGTGCCTGCTCGATGAGGGTGAGGATGTCGCCGAGGTCCAGGATGCGGCTGGCCATGCGGTCGGGGTGGAACGCCTCGAGGTCGTCGAGGCCCTCGCCGGTGGACGCGAAGACGATGGGGCGGCCGGTGACGCTGGCGACGCTCAGCGCAGCGCCGCCGCGGGCGTCGCCGTCGAGCTTGGAGAGCACGACCCCGGTGAAGTCGACGCCTTCCTGGAAGGCCCTGGCGGTGTTGACGGCGTCCTGGCCGATCATCGCGTCGATGACGAACAGCACCTCGTCGGGGTCGGTCGCACGGCGGATGTCGGCGGCCTGCGCCATGAGCTCCGCGTCCACGCCGAGCCGCCCCGCGGTGTCGATGATGACGACGTCGTGCTGCTTCTGCGTCGCGTAGGCGACGCCGTCGCGGGAGACCCGGACCGGGTCGCCGACGCCGTTACCGGGCTCGGGGGCGTAGATCGCGGCGCCGGCGCGCTCGGCGACGACCTGGAGCTGGTTCACGGCGTTGGGGCGCTGCAGGTCGGCGGCGACCAGCAACGGGGTGTGGCCGTCCTTCTCCAGCTGCCGGGCGAGCTTACCGGCGAAGGTCGTCTTTCCGGAGCCCTGCAGGCCCGCGAGCATGATGACCGTCGGCGGGTTCTTCGCGAACCGCAGGCGGCGCTGCTGCCCGCCGAGGATCGCGACGAGCTCCTCGTTGACGATCTGCACGACCTGCTGGGCCGGGTTGAGGGCGCGGTTGACCTCGTCGCCGAGCGCGCGCTCGCGCACCTTCGCGGTGAAGTGCTTGACCACCGGCAGCGCGACGTCGGCGTCCAGCAGCGCCCGCCGGATCTCGCGCACCGTGCCGTCGACGTCGGCGGGGCTCAGCTTCCCCTTCGTGCGCAGGTTGCGGAAGGTCTCGGTGAGCCGGTCGGAGAGGGTGCCGAAAGTCGCCATGATGCATCGAGTTTACGCGGGCGATCACGACGCGCCGAAGCCTGCGCCGGGATTCGGGGATGTCGTGAGACTCGGAGGCTTTCGGCCTGCGCGCTCCGAATCTCGCAGCATCCCCGAATATCACGACACGGGGGACGCCGGATCTCGCCGCGCCGCGGCCGGCCCCGGCTCCTCGGCCGCGGTCAGCGCGTCCCGGAGCAGCGTCTCCAGCGCGGCGTCCCCGGTCGTGCGGTCGGCCCAGGCCCAGACGGCGGCGAACACGGCGGCCGCGAGGCCGCCCGCGGCGACCTCCGCCGGGATGCGGGCACGCCCGTCGCGGATCAGCCGCGCGGCGATCTCGCGCTGCAGCCGACGCTGCCGCAGCGCCCGGTCGCGTTCGAGCTCCGGTGCGAGGCCCATCGTCTCGGCGTTGGTGATGGCCAGGGCGAGCGCGTCGGGCTCGAAGCCGGCACCGATCCCGAGGAGCACGGCCTTGACGCCCTCCCCCGATCCGAGCGCGGCGGCGGCGGCATCCGCGCGCTCGTCGAACCCGGCCCAGAGCACGTCGCCCTTGGCCGCGAAGTAGTTGAAGAAGCTGGAGCGCGCGACCCCCGCGCGGCGGGTGATGTCCGAGACCGAGGTCGCGTCGTACCCCTGCTCGAAGAACAGCTCGCAGGCGGCCTCGGCGATCACCTCGCGCGACGAAGCGCGCGGTCGGCCGGGACGGGAGCGGGACACGCCCTCCAGCGTAGGACGCGGGGCGTATTGTTGGACGCGATCCATGAAGACCTCGGAGAGGGATGCCGTGCTGGACACCGTGACCGTCGGGCTTGGCCCCGACTACGTTCCCTATCTCGACGGCTGGGACCTGCAGCGGCGGGTGCACGCCGACGTGCTGGCCGGTCGGCGGCCGGACACGCTGCTGCTGCTGGAGCACGAGGCGGTGTACACCGCCGGCAAGCGCACCGAGCCGCAGGAGCGCCCGCAGGACGGCACCCCGGTCGTCGACGTCGACCGGGGCGGCAAGATCACCTGGCACGGACCGGGTCAGCTCGTCGGCTATCCGATCGTGCGGCTGCCCGAGCCCCTGGACGTCGTCGCCCATGTGCGACGTATCGAACGGCTGCTGATCGGCGTCCTGGCCGGCCACGGCGTCGAGGGCTACCAGGTCGCCGGTCGCAGCGGCGTCTGGGTGCGCCGCCCGCTGTCGGAGGACAAGGTCGCCGCGATCGGCGTGCGTGTCGAGAAGGGCGTCACGATGCACGGCTTCGCGATCAACTGCGACAACACGCTGGCGGGCTTCCGCGGCATCATCCCGTGCGGTATCACGGACGCCGGCGTCACGACCGTCAGCGAGGTCGTCGGCCGCGAGATCGCCCCCCGCGACCTGGTGGCCGACGTGCAGCGCGCGTTCGAGCTCGACGACGCCCGCGAGACGTCACGATCGTCACGCTCCGAGCCGGTTCTCGTGCCATCTGCGACGTCTCGAGCGGAGGTCCCGGCGTGAGCGCCGAGCCGGGGGGACGCAGGCTGCTGCGCCTCGAGGTGCGCAACGCCGAGACGCCGATCGAACGCAAGCCGGAGTGGATCAGGACGAAGGCCAAGCTCGGCCCCGAGTACCGCGAGCTGCATCAGCTCGTGAAGACCGAGGACCTGCACACGGTGTGCCAGGAGGCCGGCTGCCCGAACATCTTCGAGTGCTGGGAGGACCGCGAGGCCACGTTCCTCATCGGCGGCTCGCAGTGCACCCGCCGCTGCGACTTCTGCCAGATCGACACCGGCAAGCCCGCCGACTACGACACCGACGAGCCGCGCCGGGTCGCCGAGAGCGTGACCCGGATGCGGTTGCGATACGCGACCGTGACCTGCGTCGCCCGCGACGACCTTCCCGACGGCGGCGCCTGGCTCAACGCCGAGACGGTGCGTCGCATCCACGCCGCCAACCCGGGCACCGGGGTGGAGCTGCTGGCGACCGACTTCAACGGCGAGCCCGCGCTGCTGAACGAGGTCTTCGACGCCCGGCCGGAGGTCTTCGCCCACAACGTCGAGACAGTGCCGCGGATCTTCAAGCGCATCCGCCCCGCCTTCCGCTACGACCGCTCGCTCGGTGTGCTCGCCCAGGCGCGCGCGGCGGGCCTGATCACGAAGTCCAACCTCATCCTCGGCATGGGCGAGGAGCCGGAGGAGGTCGTGCAGGCGCTGCGCGACCTGCACGACGCCGGCTGCGACATCGTCACGATCACGCAGTACCTGCGTCCGTCGCCGCGGCATCTGCCGGTGGCCCGCTGGGTCAAGCCGGCCGAGTTCGTCGAGTTCAAGGCGGAGGCCGAGCGGATCGGCTTCCTCGGCGTGCTCGCGGGGCCGCTCGTGCGCTCGTCCTACCGGGCGGGGCGGCTCTGGGCGCAGTCCATGCTCGCGAAGGGCCGCGACATCCCCGACGGCCTCGCGCACCTCGCACGCGACATCGCCGCCGAGGGCAGCGCCTTCGCCCAGGCCGTCTGAGCCCGCGGGTCAGTCCGCGCTGGTGACCGACTGGACCGTGCCCTCGGAGTCGAGGTTCACCAGCAGCACGTCGTCGGTCTGCTCGGCGTCCAGCGCGTACTCGAGCACCGCGAACGGGTCCGTGCCGCCGTGCTCGTCGGCGAGGATCGTCATGCTCACGAGCTGCAGAGCCTTGATGATGTCGATCTGCACGTCGCCGGACTGATCGACCGGCAGCAGGTCGGCGATCTCCTCGCCGAAGGCCTCCTGCTGCTGCAGGATGTACTCGATGACCTCGCTGGTGCGGTCGTCGAGCTCGGCGACCATGGCGTTGCGGGCCATCAGGTCGACGCTCTCCAGGGAGGAGACGAGCACGGCGGCGGCATCGAGCGCGGCCGACGACACGTCGTCCTGGTCCGGCGCGGTGAGGTCGACCGAGACCGACTGGTCGCCGAACTCGATCGTCTCGGACCAGAAGATCGATCCGTCGGGTCCGGACTCCAGCAGTCCGAAGAAGTCATGCTCGATCGCCATGCACCCATGAAAGCAGGCGAAGGGGCACCCCGGTAGTCACCGGTGCGGCGGGTCAGCCGACGAGGGCCTCGACGAACACGTGCGGGGTGAACCCGGTGAGATCGGCGATCCCCTCCCCCTGCCCCAGGAGCTTGACCGGGATGCCGGTGCGCTCCTGCACGGCGAGCACGAAGCCGCCCTTCGCCGAGCCGTCGAGCTTGGTGAGCACGAGCCCGGTGACCCCGGCGTGCTCCAGGAACGCCTGCGCCTGCATGACGCCGTTCTGCCCGGTCGTGGCGTCCAGCACCAGCAGCACCTCGCTGACAGGCGCCTGCTTCTCGACGACCCGGCGGATCTTGCCCAGCTCGTCCATGAGCCCGGTCTTGGTGTGCAGGCGTCCGGCGGTGTCGATGAGCACGATCTCGGTGCCGGTGCGCTGGGCGAACTCGACGGTCTGATACGCCACGGACGCGGGATCCTGCCCCTCGTGCTGCGGCCGGACGATGGCGGCTCCCCCGCGCTCGGCCCAGGTCGCGAGCTGGTCGACGGCGGCGGCCCGGAAGGTGTCGGCGGCGCCGACCACGACCTGGCGGCCGTGCCGGCGCAGGAAGTCCGCGAACTTGCCGATCGTGGTGGTCTTGCCCACCCCGTTCACCCCGACCACGAGGACGACCGCCGGGCGCTCGGTCAGCCGCAGCGTCGTGTCGAAGGCGGCGAAGCGTTCCTCGAGCGTCTCCTTCAGCATCCGCCGCAGGTCGCCGGGGTCGGTGGTGCGGAACCGCTCCACCTTCTCGCGCAGCTCCTCGACGAGGCGCTCGGTGATGTCGGGGCCGAAGTCGGCTGTCAGCAGCGCGGTCTCCAGGTCGTCCCAGGTTTCCTCGTCGATGACGGGTTTGACGAACATCCCGCGCAGGGCACGCCCCAGCGACCACGATCTCTCGGCCATGCCTCCAGCCTAGGCGCCGGTCACGACCCGGTCAGGAAGTAGGCCGCGAACGCGCCGTCGTCCTCGATGTAGCTCTGCCACTGGTCGAGCACGTCGATCCCGGACGGACACTGCAGCGATGCGATCAGCCCCTGGTCGAGGACCGTGAAGGCCCGGGCTGACACGACGTAGGTGGTGTCGGTGTCGCTGTCGGCGCCGAGCAGCGACCGCGCGGAGATCAGCGACGTCCCGGACACGAAGTCGGCGACGTCCGACTCCAGGTAGTCCGCGATGTCGGCCACGGCCGCGCCGGTCTCGGCGGCGAGCAGCGCGTCGGAGGCGTCGCTGTCGCCGGAGGAGGTGTCGATCCCGTCGAGCTCCCCCTGCCAGAACCCGAGCGTGCAGGAGGTCGCGGAGTCCGTGTACCCCCACGAGGAGCCGTCCTCGGAGGCGGCGACCGCGGTGAACGCGTCGTCGGACGCGAACGGGTCCGACCATTGCACGATCGTGCCCGCTGCGGGCGACGAGCCGGCGTCGAACCCGAGATCGGAGGCGAGCGGAGCGGCGGTGGGCAGGTCGGCGGTGGCGTCCGAGCCCGAGGAGCCGCATCCGCTCAGCAGGAGCACGAGAACCGTCCCGCCGACGGGGGCCGTGGACCACCGGGCAGCTCTCGTCACCGTTCCAGGCTAACCGGCGGGATCAGGATGCGGCGACCTCGCGGACGCGCTGGCCCACGACGGCCGAGACGCCGTCCTGGCGCATCGAGACGCCGTAGAGCGCGTCGGCGATCTCCATCGTGCGTTTCTGGTGGGTGATGACGATGAGCTGGCTGGCCTCGCGCAGCCGCTCGAACACGCTCAGCAGCCGGCCGAGGTTCGCGTCGTCGAGCGCGGCCTCGACCTCGTCGAGGATGTAGAACGGGCTCGGTCGCGCGGTGAAGATCGACACCAGCAGAGCGACCGCCGCGAGCGAACGCTCCCCGCCGGAGAGCAGGGACAGCCGTTCGACCTTCTTGCCGACGGGTCGCACAGAGACCTCGATGCCGGTCGTCAGCGGGCTGTCGGGGTCGGTGAGGGCGATCGAGCCGGTGCCGCCGGGGAAGAGCATCGGGAAGATCTCCGTGAACGCCTGCCGGGTGTCCTCGAAGGCGGCGACGAAGATCTCCTGCATCCGCTCGTCGAGCTCCGCGATGATCGTCATCAGGTCGGCGCGGGTGCGTGTGAGGTCGGCCAGCTGCTCGGTGAGGAAGGCGTGGCGCTGTTCCAGCGCGGCGAACTCCTCGAGGGCGAGCGGGTTGACACGGCCGAGCTGGGCGAGCTTGCGCTCCGCCTCGGCCAGGCGGCGGCGCTCGGCGGCGCGGTCGAACACGATCCCCGCATCCGGATCGGGGGCGTATTCGGCGACGAGCACCTCCTCGTCGAGGGCGAGCTCGCTCGCCGCGCGTTCGAGCAGGCTCGCCACATGCAGCCGCTGCTCGTGGATGCGCAGTTCGAGGCCGTGGACGCTCTCGGTCAGCGCGGACAGCCGCTCGCGCACCGCGGCCTCGGCGCGACGGTGCTCCGCGAGCTCGGTCGTCACCGCGATCCGCGCGGCCTCCGCCGCGGCGAGCTCGGCGCGCGCCTGCGCGACGGACCGGTCGACGGATGCGAGCAGCGGCCGCAGCGCGGCG
>JASGDW010000302.1:0-2957 GCA_047606965.1 Microbacterium sp. | reverse complement strand
GTGGCGCGCGGGCGGGATGGCGCGCCGGCAGCAGCGCACGGCAACACCCGGCGCGGGCGGCTCAGGCGGCGAACGGGGCGCGCGTGGCGACCACCGTGACGAGCCGTTCCAGCGCGAACACGGGGTCGCGCGACGCGCCCTTGACCTCGGCGTCGGCGCGGGCGCACGCCTGGATCGCCATGCCGAGGGTGTCCTGCGTCCACCCGGACAGGTCGCGCCGGGCCCGGTCGACCTGCCAGTCCTTCATCCCCAGCCGCGCCGCGAGCGCCGCCGACGGCTCGCGACTGCCGGCGACCCGTGCCATGCCGCGCAGCTTCGCGGCGAACGCAGCGACCATCGGCACAGGGTCGGAGCCGGATGCCAGCGCCTGCCGCAGCGCGAGCAGCGCATCGCCGTAGCGCCCGGCGATCGCGGTGTCGGCCACCGTGAACGCGCTGGTCTCGACCCGGCCGCCGTAGTAGCGGTCGACGATCTGCTCGGTGATGTCGCCGTCGACGTCCGCGATGAGCTGCTGGCAGGCCGCCGCGAGCTCGGTGAGGTCGTCGGCGAAGGCGCCGACGAGCGCACGCAGTCCGGCGGGCCGGATGCGGCGCCCCGCGTGCTGGAACTCCCCCGCGGCGAAGTCGAAACGGTCGGAGTCGCGCCGGATGGCCGGGCACGCGATCTCGACGCCTCCGCCCGTGCCGGACCGGATCGCGTCGAGCAGCCTCTTGCCGCGCACGCTCGCGCCCGTGTGGCGCAGCACGACGGTCGCCCCCTCCTGCGGGGCGTCGAGGTAGGCCAGCGCCTCGGTCAGGAACGCGTCCGAGCAGCGCTCCACCCCGCCGACGCGCACGAGCCGCGGCTCGCCGAACAGCGACGGCGCCGAGACGCCCAGCAGGGTGCCGGCGACGTAGTCGGAGGCGTCGATGTCGGACACCTCCAGGCTCGGGTCCTCGGCGCGCAACGACTCGCGGATGCCGAGGATCGCGCGCTCCGCGCAGATGTCCTCCGGCCCCGACACCAGCACGATCGGCGCCGGCCGCGGTGAACGCCACGGCACCTGCGGGATCACGCTGCGGGCGGGCGCGGAACGTCGCGGGGCGGCCATGCCCCCAGGCTATCGGGCGGTCGCGACACGCGAGCGCTCCCGCCACCAGGTCAGCCCCTCCGCGTCGTCGAGCAGCACGAGCCCGTCCTGGTCGGTGCGGGCTACGGAGATGCCGAGGCTCGCGAGCAGGTCGACGGTCTCCGCCCGCGGGTGCCCGTAGCGGTTGTCGGCGCCGACGGAGATCACCCCGACCCTCGCGCCGAGCGCGGCGTACAGCCCCGGGTCCTGGTCCGCCGAGCCGTGGTGGGCGACCTTGACCACCGGGTACGGCGGCCGCAGCAAGCCGCTCGTGCGCAGCGCCGCCTGCGCGGCGGCGCCGAGGTCGCCGAGGAGGATCGTTCGCGGAACGCTCCCGCCCCCGATCTCGACCACGACGCTGCTGTCGTTGCCGGGCCCGAACCCGCCCTCCGCGCGTGGCCACACCACCCGCCAGGCGGCGTCGCCGAGCGCACCGGTCATGCCCGCGGCCGCCTCGACCACCCCGCCCGCGCCGACCGCGCCGAGCGTGCTCTGGGCGCCCGCATCCACCGGCCCGTGCAGAAGGGTGCCCACACGTCCGGCCAGCACGGCGGCGGCCCCCGCATGGTCGGCGTCGAAGTGCGTGAGCACGGCCACGTCGATGCGGTCGACGCCGAGCCGGTTCAGGCAGTCGGCGTAGGCCACCTCGTCGGGCCCGGTGTCGATCGTCATCACGTGCGCGCCGGAGCGCACGACGAGAGCATCGCCCTGCCCCACGTCGCAGGCGGCCAGCGACCATCGGCCCGCGACCGTCAGGGGCGCGGCGACCGTGGCGAGCGTGCCGGCGCCGACCGCCGCGCCGGCCAGGAGCGCGGCGAGCGCACGGATGCCCAGCCGGATCGGCCCCGTGCCGCGTCGGCGCGGGAGCACGATCGCCGCCACCACCACCGCCCCCGCGGCGGCGAGCGCGGCCGCGCCCGGCAAGCCGTCCCACCACGGCAGCAGCGCGGCAGGGAGACCGGCGACGACCCGTGCGGTCGTCGCGATCCAGGACGCCGGCACCCACGCCGCCCACGTCAGCGCCGTCTGCAGCCAGGGCACGGCCACCGCGAGGCAGGCGAGGAGGCCGAGCACGGTCGCAGCCGGCGCCGCCGGCGCGGCGACGAGGTTGGCGAGCACGCCGTAGGTCGCAAGCGTCGGCGAGACCAGCACGATGAGCGGACCGCAGGCCAGCTGCGCAGCGAGCGGCACGGCGAGCGCGAGAGCGACCGGGCGCGGCATCCATCGCCCCATCGCCCGTGCCAGGGCAGGGGCCAGCAGGAGCAGTGCCGCCGTCGCCGCGACCGACAGGGCGAAGCCGAGCTGCAGCGCGAGCAACGGATCGAGCACGAGCAGCACCGACACGCCGAGCGACAGCACGGCGAGCCCGGCGCCGGCGCGCCCGAGCAGCAGCGCGACCATCGCCACGGCCGCCATGGCCGCCGCCCGCATAACGCTGGGCTCGGGGGTGACGAGCACCACGAACCCGGCCAGGAACGCCGACCCCAGCAGCACCCGGATGCCGCGGCGCAGCGCGAGCGCCGATCCCAGCAGGTAGCCGGCGCCGACGACGAGCGCGCAGTTCGCCCCGGACACCGCGACGAGGTGCGTGAGGGAGGCCGCGCGCATGGCCTGGTCGAGCTCGGCGTCCACCGCCCGGGTGTCGCCGACGGCGAGGCCGGCGACGAGCTGCGCGCCCGCTCCCGGAAGCGCGGCCGCCGCCTGGACGAGCCGGGTGCGCAGCCAGCCGGCGACGGCCAGGACGCCGGCGGGCGGCGTCGCGGCCTCGATGCCCGCGACGCGCACGACGAGCACGGACCGCTCCCCGGGGTCGGCCGGGAACGCCGTGCCGGTCAGCGTGAGCCGCGAG
>JASGDW010000301.1:0-14776 GCA_047606965.1 Microbacterium sp. | reverse complement strand
GTGTTGCGCAGGGTCGAGCTCTCGGGGCGGTGGTGGCGTTCCCTGCTGGTGCCCACCGCCGTCGTGCGGTCGGGACGGATCGCCCTCGCCCTCCCCGGTCTGCGCGGTGCGCGTCTGATCGCCCTCGACTCCTCTCGTGCTCAGCGCGTCGACGCGGTGCTCGCCGCCGAGCTCGCTCCGACCGGTCTCGTCGCGGTCGCGCAGCTGCCCAGGAAAGCCGACGTCGGGACTCTGCTGCGTCTCAGCCTGCGCGGCAGCGCGGGCGACGCGCTGTTCCTGCTGCTGATCGCCGTGGCCGCGGGGCTGGCCGGTCTCGCGGTGCCGCTGGCCGCGGGCGTCATCTTCGACGAGATCGTCCCCGGCGACGAGCGTCAGCGCCTGGTGATGATCGTGGTCGCGGTCGTCTGTCTCGCCGGGGGAGTGCTCGCCGCCTCGATCACGCAGGGCCTGCTCGCCGCCCGGATCCGTACCCGGGCCGATTCCTCCGCGGGCGACGCCGTCTGGCTGCGGGTCCTGCACCTGCCGGCGTCGTTCTTCGCCCGCCGCAGCGTCGGCGATGTCCTCGAACGCGCGTCCACCGTCGACGCCCTGCGGCAGCTCCTCGGCGACGCGCTCGTCGCCGCCGTCGTGACGGGTGTGAGCGGGGCGCTCAGCGTCCTCCTGCTGTTCGGGGCCGGTCCTCTGCCCGGCGTCCTCTCGCTGACGGCCCTGGCCGTCGAGCTCGCGGCGGCCGTCCTGCTGCTCCGGCTGCGCAGGAGGCCGTTGGGCGAGCAGGCCGAACGCGGTCGGGTCATGCAGTCCGCGATCCTGCAGTTCGTCGACGGGATCGACCGTGTCCGGGTGAGTGCGGCCGAGGAACGGGTGATGGCGGTGATCGCCCGTCTCTACGCCGCCTGGAGCCGTGCGTCCTACGACGACGCGCGGATCGTCTCGTTCCTCTCCGCGGCGCTGACCGCCTGGACGACGCTGAGCATCCTCGCCGTCGCCGCCGGAGTCGTCGTCGCCGGCGGCGACGGCGACCAGCTGGGGGCGTTCGCCGCCGTGGTGACGGCGCTCGGTCAAGCCCTCGCGGGAGTCGGCGGCTTGATCTCGGTCGCCCAGACGACGTCCGCTCTGCGGACCCGGCTGAGCGAGCTCACCCCTTTGCTACGCGCCGAGCCCGAGGAGTCCGAGGGCGCGGGAACCGTCGTCACGCTCGACGGGGCGGTGTCGCTCTCGAACGTGACCTTCCGGTACGGGCCGCAGGCCCCGACGGTCCTCGACGACGTGTCCCTGTCCGCGGAGCCCGGGTCCTTCATCGCCGTGGTCGGCCCCTCGGGCTCGGGGAAGTCCACCCTCGTCCGGCTCCTCCTGGGCTTCGAGGCGCCCGAGCAGGGGATCATCGCCTACGACGGTCACGATCTCGCCAAGATCGACCTTCGTCGCGTGCGGAGCCAGATCGGCACCGTGCTCCAGCAGGCGGAGGTGTTCCCCGCGTCGATCGCCGACAACATCCGCGGCTCCGCCCGCGCGAGCGACGAAGAGCTCTGGCGTGCCGCGCGACTCGCCGGCATCGCCGACGACATCCGCCGACTGCCCATGCGGATGGAGACCGTCGTCGGAGCCGGCACGCTCTCCGGAGGCCAACAGCAGCGCGTCCTCATCGCCCGCGCGCTCGTCGGCGTCCCGAGGATCCTGATCTTCGACGAGGCCACCTCGGCGCTGGACAACGCCACACAGGAACACGTGTCCCAGTCGTTGTCGGCATTGGCGGTCACCCGCATCGTCGTCGCGCACCGGCTCTCGACGATCCGCGACGCCGACCGCATCTACGTCCTCGAGCGCGGCCGGATCGTGCAGCACGGCGGCTACGAGGAGCTGGTCGCCGCGCCCGGCCTGTTCCAGGAGCTGATCCGTGCGCAACTCCTGGAGTAGCGGCCGTGACCGCTCGCGCGAGCGTCGCAGGATCTCGCCTGGATCCTGCGACGTCAGGAGGGTCCTGCGACCGTCGGCAGCGCCCGCTGCGCCGTAGACTCGCCGGAGTGACCGAAGCCTCCTCCGTCCGCCGGGTCCCGGTCCTCGGCATCGTCGCGCTCGTCCTGGTGCTCGTGGCGATCGTGCCGTCGCTGTTCCTCTTCGTCCTGGCGCTGCAGCCGAGCACCGCGGGTGCGGCCTGGCTCCTGATCGTCACCCTCCCGTTCACCGCGCTCGGCGGCGTCCTGTGCCTGCTCCTCGCCGTGCTGGCGCTCGTGTTCGACCTCCGCGCGCGTCGCAACCCGGTGTGCACGATCCTGGCGCTGCTGCTGAGCATCGTCGCCGTGGTCGTCCCGGTCGCGCTGATCGCGGGCTGGTTCCCGTGAGCAGACGCTCGTCGTGGCGGGGCACGGGCGAGATGTCGTGTACTGTGCCAACGGAAGAAGGGGGCGTCATGGGGGGTGTACGCGTCGGCGCGGCGATCGCGCTCGCGCTGGTGGTCGCGCTGCTGGCCGGATGCGGCGTCGCGCCGTGGAACGACGACTCCTCGGCGTCGCCCACCGACACGGCCAGCTCCGTGCCCACGCCGATCTCCAACGACCTGTCCGCCGGCTCGACCGAGCGCACCGTCACGGCCGGAGCGGTGACCGCGACGATCACCTACTGGTCGACCCTGTCGATGGATCTGTGGACGTCCACCGCGCTGAAACCCCTCAGCCTGTCGCTGTCGACGGCCGTCACGCCCGACGACGGGCAGAAGGTGTATCTGCAGGCCGCCACCATGGTCGTCGCGCCGGGGGACGCCTCGGGCGGGCTGACGCCGCTGGATGCGCAGACCGACACCTACTCGGTGCCCTCGTCGGAAGCGCCCGGCTATCTCGTCCTCTCGCCGTACAGCTACCTGCAGACGTTCGACATCGGCGAGGTCCCGGCCGAAAGCACCTACGTCACGGTGCAGTTCACCTACGACTTCCTCGTGCAGACGACGTCGACCTCCGACGAGTACGCGAAGCAGACCGCGACCGACACGCTCGTCGTGCTCATCGCCTCGTCCGACTGAGCGCCCCGCCGCCGGCGGGTCCGGCGTCCGGTTCGAGGCTCGCGACGATCTTGCGCGAATCTTGCGCTGACGCTCGGCCGGAACGGGGGCGCTCCTGCGGTGCGTGCCGCAGGGTTGTTACGACGACGGAGAGTCCGCGCGTCGATGAGCAGGAGTGAATACCCGTGTCCCCCTCCCAGATGACCTACCCCGCGCCCTTGGCGATCCAGCCTGTGGACCCGACCCCGACTCCGACCGACCCCGTGACGAGCTTCGAGGAGGATTTCATGGCGGTGCTGGCGGAGGCCACCGTCCACCGTTCCACGATCGGCTGCGTCGTCCCGGCGTACAACGAGGAGGAGTCGATCGCTCAGGTCGTCGAGGCGCTGCTGGGGCAGACGCGGGTGCCCGACGTCATCCACGTCGTGATCAACAACACGACCGACGACACCGCCAAGATCGCCGCCCGGTACGCGGGACCCCACGAGATCACCACCGAGCTCGGCGAGCAGTTCACCGAGGTCTTCGTGCACGACATCGGCAAGAACCCCGACAAGAAGGTCGGCGCCCTCAACTACGGCTACTCACTGGTCGAGGGCTGCGACTTCCTGCTCGGGGTCGACGGCGACACCATCGCCCACCCGAAGGCGGTGGAGTATCTCGAGACGGAGGCGATGGGCGACTCCCGCATCGGCGGCATCTCGGCGATCTTCACGATCGACGACCGTCCGATCAAGGGATGGATGGCGAAGTTCCTCGTCGCGGGCCAGCGCACCCAGTTCGCGGCCTTCAACATGCAGAACCTGCTGCGGGGCCGCAACATGGCCGTGCTGGGCGGTCAGTTCTCGATCTTCTCCACGAACGCGCTGCGCGACGCCATGAAGGCGAACCATCAGACGACGCCGTGGGTGAAGGACTCCGAGGTGGAGGACTCGCTGCTGTCGCTGCAGATCAAGAGCGCCGGATACCTCACCAAGATCAGCCCCTACGCCCGCGCCAACGTGGGCGGCATGACCACGCTCAAGGGGTACGACGCGCAGCAGGTGAAGTGGACCTACGGCGCGATCGAGCTCATGTGGCCGGGCCAGCGCGGCGACACGAAGGGCCAGCCGTTCCATCCCAACCTGCGGTTGCGGTGGTTCGAGAACTTCGGGATGCTGACGAACCTGTTCGTGCGGGTCGCGTTCCTCGTGCTGCTGGCCGGCTCCCTGTCGATCAACGCCTTCGTCTTCTCGCCGCTGTGGCTGATCCCCGTCGCCACGGCCGTGCTGCTGAACCTCCGCATCGCCTGGACCATGAAGTACCGCGATCGGCGCGACATCCTGTTCGCCCTGCTGATCTTCCCCGCGGAGATCTTCATGTGGATCCGGCTGGGACATTTCCTGCGGTCGTGGAGCCGCTTCCTCTCCCGCAAGCAGGTCGACAACTGGGCCATGCAGGCCAAGGCGGAGAAGGGCGGCGTGGCCGCCGGGCACTGGGTGCCGTTGATCGTGCTGGTCGCCGTGCTGCTGACGACGGCGATCATCTGGAACATGCTCGGCCCGGTGGCGCAGTCCTCGATCCTGTGGGTCGGATGGCCCATCGTCGGCGTCGTGACGGTGCTGCAGACGCTGTTCATGTTCACGAAGCTCGTCCGCCGGCAGCAGGGCTACCGGGTCTGAGCGCTCAAGGGGCGGAGAGCTCCGTGGTGAGCCGGTATCCGACGCCGCGGACCGTCTCCACGTACCGCGGGTTGGCGGGGTTGTCGCCGAGCTTGCGCCGCAGGTTCGTCATGTGCGCCTCCACCGCCCGCTTGTCGGCCTCGCCGACGTAGTACGACGTCACGTACGACTCGCCGCGCAGCACGAGGGTCAGATCGGCTTTGCTGCGCACCCGGCGCTTGGAGTCGAGCAGCGTCGCGAGCAGGTCGAACTCGGTCCGGGTGAGCTCCACGTTCGCGCCGTCGACGAGCACGACCCGGGTCTCCGGGTTCAGCCGCAGATCGCGGTGGGTCACCCAGTGCCCGCCGTCGGCGTCGACGAGCGGACGGGAGGAGCTCAGGACCACATCGGTGCCGGGGACGACCACGGGAACGGACGGCTCCGACCTCGACGCGGCCGGCCGCGTCCCCGGGAAGGACGGCCCCACGCTCTCCTGCCGCAGGGTCGGAGCGGAAGCCTCCGACCCTGGCCGGGGCCGCCGCAGCAGCGCCTCGATGCGGGCGCGGAACTCTCGCGGCCGGAACGGCTTGACGATGTAGTCGTCGGCTCCGGCGCTCAGGCCCAGCACCGCGTCGGCCTCGTCGGCGAACCCCGTGAGCATGACGATGTAGGTGTTGCTCTGCTCGCGGATGCGGCGCGCGGCCTCGAAGCCGTCGATGCCGGGCATGTTGACGTCGAGGGTCGTGATCAGCGGCTGATAGGAGGCGACGGCCCGCACGCCGTCGATGCCGTTCCCGACCGAGACGGTGGAGAAGCCGGCGGCTTCGAGCACCTCGACCAGCAGGTGACGCACATCGGGATCGTCTTCGACGATGACGGCTGTCTTCTGTCCCTGCGGGGCGTCGCTCATACGGTTATGCCTTCGGCGTCACGGGTGGGGAGATGATACATAGGGTGATGTGCATCGCTATTGTCCCACACCGGGACTCGTGCGCGCTGTCGTGGGTCATTGCAGGACGGCGCTGGTGAGGTCGACGGCGGCCTCCGGCCACCATGTGCCCGCCGTGGGGCCGCCGTTGCATTCGCCGTCGCTCTCTCCGGGCGGCTTGATCCACAGGTTCGTGTCGACGACGTCGTCGCCGTAGGTGCCGCCGGCGTCGCCCACGAGACGTCCCGGCGGGTTGCACCAGGTGCTCCCGTCGGCACCGGCGCCGTTACGGGAGGTGTCGACGAGGGCGTGACCCCAGCCGAGGACGTCGGCGAGCTCGTGCGCATAGGCGAACTCGTCGACCGTGCTGTTGTAGTTGGAGACGTTCACCGCGAATCCGCGCACCTCGTCCTGGTCGCCGACCTGCTCGATCAGGTCGGCCTGTTCCTCGGCGGACAGCCAGTCCGAGTGGCCGCCGTCCAGGTAGATCCAGGTGTCGAGGTCGCTGATGTTGTCGATCGCGTGGCGCAGCTCCACGACCCGCTGATCGATGTTGCCGCAGTCCGGGGCCTGCGCGAGGCTGTCGGGCTCGAGGACGACGATCTTCTGCACGTCGGTGACCGCGCTCAGCGCCTGCCCGATCTGAGCGGTCCAGGTGTCGTAGTCGGCGTCGTCCAGCCCGCCGGAGGACTCCTCGGTGCTGCAGTCGCGCTCCGGGAGGCCGTAGACGACGACGGCGATCGCGGCGTCCTGCTCGCGCGCCTCGACGGCCAGGTCCAGGATGCGGCTGCCGACCTCGCCGATCGGATCGACCTCCGGGGTGAGCCAGTAGGCCGTCGGTTGCGCGGCCAGGTACTCGGCGGCCTCCTCCTCGTCGCCCGAGAGGGTCCCCGATGCCGCCGCCTGTGCCGCCTCCGACTCGTCGGGAGCCACGATGCGGGTGCCCACGCCCGGGGGCTGCGCGTTCAGCAGCCGCGCTCCGGTCGTCACCACGGAGGCGACCGCGGCGACGATCGCGACGACGACCACGAGGACGGCCGCGACGATCGCGACGATCAGCCACCGGGGCGGTCCGGACCTCCGTCGCGGGGGCGGCGCGGCGCGGGTGGTCACGGGGAGGACTCTACAACGCGGATCCCGACGCCGTGCGCGACGCCGATAGAATCTGCGGACACCCGCGAGGCGCCGTCGCGGCGCCCCGTCCGGGAGGTCTCATGCATCCGCGCACCTCCGCCGCCTCGCCGCTCGTCGTCCGGCTCGTCCGATCGCCGAAGACGTGGATGTGGGTCTACGCCCTCGTGCTGGCGGCGATCGCGGTGTGGCCGACGCCGGTCGACGGGGACGCGGGCCCGCTGCTCGCCTTCCTGCGGCGGGTCGTTCCGGCGCTGACCTATGCGAGAGTCGAGTTCGGCGCCAACATCCTGCTGTTCGTGCCGTTCGGCATCCTGCTCGCCCTGATCCTGCGTCGGTCGCGCTATCTCGTGCTGCCGATCGCGTTCGTGACGACCGTGGCGATCGAGTCGGTGC
The DNA here is from genome assembly GCA_047606965.1 of Microbacterium sp. Lineage (GTDB taxonomy): Bacteria > Actinomycetota > Actinomycetes > Actinomycetales > Microbacteriaceae > Microbacterium. The sequence goes on along the minus strand of JASGDW010000301.1, from coordinate 7,689 downwards.
AGGGGATCGTGCTCGCGCTGCGCACCGCCAGCGTGCTCGACGTCGTCGCCAACACGGTCGGCGCCTGCGTCGGCCTGCTCCTGGTCGCCGGATTCGAGACCTGCCGAGTCCGACGGTCGCGCTAGCCTTGCGGTCATGGCGGACACGATCATCGTCGGGGTGACGGATGCGGCCGCGTCCCGCCGCGCGCTGGACTGGGCGTCGCGGCGTGCCCGTGACCTCGGCAGCAGGCTCGTGCTGTTTTCGGTCGTCGGCGGTGCGGTGGGCGCGGTCGGCGAGGACGAGGTCGTCTCGCGCGTCGCCGACACCGTCGCCGATCGGCTGCGGGCGATCACCGAGGAGCTGGCGGCCTCGGGCGTCGACATCGAGGCGCGCGTCACCCCGGGCGATCCGGTGGCGCTGCTGATCGAGGCCAGCGCGAACGCGCAGCTCCTCGTCATCGGCGGCGAGCCCCGTGGGCGCGGCCGCCGCGGTCAGCACGGTCACCGCATCGCGGCCGGCGCCCACTGCCCCGTCGTCGTCGTGCCCGAGCTCGGCGCGGCCGAACGCCGCGGCGTGATCGTCGGCGTCGACGGCTCAGAGACCTCCAACGCGGCGATCGCCTTCGCCGCCGCCGAGGCGGAGCGCCTCTCCGAGCCGCTCGTCGCGGTCTCCGCCTGGCTGCCGGTCGCGGTGCCCGGCGACTTCGGCGTGTACCCCGACGTCTATCTCACCGATCTCGAGGGCATCACGCAGGACAACGCGGACCGTGTGGTCGACGCGGTGCGCGCCGCGCACCCTGGGCTCGAGGTCGCCACAAGCGTGGGCGAGGGCGATCCGGCCGTGGTGATCGCCGACGCGGGGGCGTCCGCGTCTCTCGTCGTGGTCGGCTCGCACGGTCGCAGCGGCTTCGTGAGGTTCCTGCTCGGCTCGGTCAGCGAGGAGGTCCTCGCTCATCTGAACGCGGTCACGGCCGTCGTGCGCTGACCGGCGGTTCCCGGAAGACGCCGCGCCGGCGGCGCCGCGGGCCGGAGATGCCCTATGCTCACTCGCATCGGAAGCACCATCCAGCGAGAATCACCGTGGACGAGGGAGTCCTCATGATCCGTGTGTTCCAGATCATCGTGGCGGCGGCAGCGGGACTCGGCGCGGTCGTGCTCCTGCTCTGGGGCGTCGTCGTCGCCGGCACGCCGGGAGCCGTGCCCGATCCCAGATCGGCCGGGGTCATCGTCTTCCTCGGCGTGACGGCGCTGTGCCTGGCGGCCCTCGTCGCACTGAGCATGCGCCCTCGTTCGCGCACGCCCGCACCGCCGCCGCGCGGTCGCGTGCGCATCCGGTGACGGCTCGCTCGGCGACGAGCGCCCGTCGTCTCATCGAATGCGGGGGCGCCTTCCCGGTCGGACGACGAGGAAGGCGCCCCCTACGCGGTCGGCGGAGCCGGCTCGCGTCTTCACTCGCCATCGGTGACCCGAACACCTCAGGCGGCGGTGTTGCCAGACACCAGTATGCGTACGCGGGACGGTCCTGCGCAGGAGGGTTGACACGGCGTGCCGTCGTCGTTATCGGTGGGGGTCGGGTGCGCTGCGGGTCTTCAGCAGGCTTGCGGCGACGGCGACGGCGATCGTCGCGCCGATGAAGGCGAGGGAGAACCAGATCGGGATCTCCGGCGCCCACCCGACGCCCTGACCGCCGTTGATGAACGGCACCTCGTTGACGTGCAGGGCGTGCAGCAGCAGCTTCACGCCGATGAAGGCGAGGATCACGGCGAGACCCTGGGAGAGGTAGACGAGCCGTTCGAGCAGACCGCCGACGAGGAAGAACAGCTGCCGCAGCCCCATCAGCGCGAAGGCGTTCGCCGTGAACACGATGTACGGCTCCGCGGTGAGGCCGTAGATCGCGGGGATGGAGTCGAGCGCGAAGACGAGATCGATGAACCCGATCGCGACGACGGTCAGCAGCATCGGCGTCACCATCCACCGGCCTTCGGCGCGGGTCGTCAGCCGGTCCCGGTCGTAGGCGTCGCTCACCGGCAGGACGCGGCGGGCCACTCGCACGAACGCGTTGCGCGTGGGGTCGGGCTCGTGTCCGCGGCTGGCGACCTGACGCCAGGCGAGCGCCAGCAGCAGCGCCGCGAACAGGTAGAACACCCAGGAGAAGTTCTCGATCAGCGCGGCGCCCGCGGCGATGAACGCGCCGCGCATGATCAGTGCGATGACGATGCCGATCATCAGCACCTTCTGCTGGTACGCCTTCGGCACGGCGAACCCGCTCATCACGATGAGGAAGACGAAGAGGTTGTCCAGCGACAGGGCCTTCTCGGTGAGGTAGCCGGCGAAGTACTCGCCGGCGGGCGCCCAGCCGGCGACGAACCCGATGCCGACGCCGAACAGCAGCGCCAGGGAGATGTAGAACACCGACCAGCGCGCGGACTCGGCGATGGTCGGCTCGTGCGGCTTGCGCACGTGGGCGAGGAACTCGTAGACGAAGAAGGCGATCGTCACGACGATCGTGACGGCCCACACGAGGGGGGTGATGTGCATGGATGCTCCCGAGGGATCGATGACGAGCCCCAAGGTCTCCTCCATCCGGTGACCGGATCGGCGGACCGGGATGCCGGGTGGCATCCGTACTGACGGCCGCGCCGCTCGGGAGTACTCCCCTTGCGTGCTGACAGCCTACGGCAGCGCGCGCGACGGGTCGCCGCCGCGGTCGCAGCCGATTCATAGCCCGTCCAGGGCGGCGGCCCCGTCCTCACACCTATCGTTCGCGGGTGACGACCATCGCCCCCGCCCTCGCGGTCCCGTTCGCGACGTCGCGGCGACCCGGTGGCGGGAGGCCGTGGGCCATCGGCGTCGCCTCCATCGGCGTCCTCGGCGCCGTGCTGACCGGCTGGGGCGTGTGGGCGGGCTCGCTGTCGGCCTACTACGCCTCCATCGCGCTGTCGATGAGCGAGTCGTGGTCGAACTTCTTCTTCGGCGCGATAGACCCGGCCGGCACCGTCACCCTCGACAAGATCCCGGGATCCTTCTGGATCCCGGCGCTGTTCGTGCGCGTCTTCGGCTACTCCACGTGGGCGGTGATCCTTCCCAACTCGCTGGCGGCGGTGGCGGCGTCGTTGCTCGTGGCGTTCACCGTGCGCCGGTTCGCGGGCACGAGCGGCGGGCTGATCGCGGGCGCCGTGGTCGCGGTGACGCCGATCCTCGTCGCGGTGGCGCGGTCGAACCAGCCCGAGACGTTCTTCGTGCTGGGCCTGGCCCTCACGGGGTGGGCGGCGCTGCGGGCGATCGAGCGGCCGGGGCCGGGGCGGCTGACGGTCGCGGGGCTGTGCATCGCGCTGTCGTTCCAGTTCTACATGCTCGAGGCGTGGGCGGTCTGGCCGGCGTTGGGTCTCGCCTACCTGTGCACCCGCCAGTCGTGGCTCCGCCGCATCCTGCACCTGCTCCTCGCCGGCGTCGTGAGCCTGGCGGCATCGCTGTGGTGGGTCGTGATCGTCTCGCTCATCCCCGCCGACGCCCGGCCCTACATCGGCAGCACCCTGTACAACAGCCCGTGGGAGATGGTGTTCGGCTACAACGGCCTCGGCCGGTTCAGCGCGACGGCGGATGCCGACGCGTACCGCTCGTTCACCCCGCCGTTCTCGGGCGACCCCGGGCTGTTGCGTCTGTTCAACGCAGAGCTGATCGGGCAGATCGCCTGGCTGATCCCTGCGAGCGCGGCGGCGCTGGTCGTGCTGTGGCTCATCCGGGTGCCGCGTGCGATCGCCCTGCTGGTGACCGTCTGGTTCGTCACCTTCGCGGGGATGTTCTCGCTCGTCGACGGGATGCATCAGTTCTACACGGCGGCGCTCGCGGTGCCCATGGCGCTCGCGATCGGGCTCGCGGTCGGACTCGCGCGGCGACGGGGGCTCGTGTGGCCGGTCGTGCTGCTGGTCGGGACGGCCGGTGCCACGGCGGTGGTCATCGGCGTGACCGTGAGCGGCTACAGCGTCGTCTTCGGGGCGATCCAGGCCGTGGCCGCCGCGATCGCGATCGCGCTGCTGCTGACCGAGCGCCGTCACCGGCTCCGGATGCTCGCCCTCGCCGCCACGACCGTCGGACTGCTGCTGACCCCGGCGGTCTGGTCGGCGGTCACGATCGCGCACCCGAGCGCGACCAACCCGGTCGCCGGCGGCGTCTCGGACACCGGGACCTCCGGTGGGAGCGGCACCGCGAGCGGATCGAGCCAGCGCGGTTCGGGGCGCGGCGGGCAGGACTCGTCGGCGTCGGAGGGTCGTGGCCGCTCCACCACGGACGGCTCCGCCGCCGGGGTCTCGTCCGGCTCCGACGCGTCGCTGATCGACTGGCTCGAGCAGAACCAGGGCGACGCGTCCTACCTCGCGGCGGCGTTCGGCGCGCAGACCGCAGCGCAGCTGATCATCGACTCCGGGGGGCAGTCGGTGCTGCCGATCGGCGGTTTCAACGGCGCGGACCCGGTGCCGACGCTCGACGCCTTCGAACAGCTCGTGGCAGACGGCGAGCTCCGATACGTGATCGTGGGGGGACTGAGCACCGGGGGCGGCATCTCCGGCACCGGGTCCACCGGCACCTCCGCGGACATCCGCTCCTGGGTGCTCCAGAACTGCACGGTCGCCTCGGGGGCGCCCAGCGACGCGGTGTACGACTGCTCCTGAGCGCCCAGGCTGCGGCCGTGTCGCCGGGTCAGCCGGCCTGCTCGCCGCCGTCGGAGGTCTCGATCACGACGGTGTCCTCGGCGGTCTCGATGCTGTCGAGCGCCTCCGCCGTGTCGTCTGCGGGCGCGGTCTCCCCGTCCGTGGACACGACGTTGTCGGTGACGCCGTCGGGGCGGATGAGCTCGCGCACCTCGGACATGAAGCTCGTGAGCTGCTGCTGCTGCCAGCGCAGCTGACGCGTGCGGTCCTCCGCGTCCCGGAGCACGGCGGTGCTGTGCTCAATGACCGTGTCGACGATCTTCTGCGCCTTGGTCTTCGCACGGTCGAGCGTCTCCCGCGCGCGAAGGTTCGCGTCGGCCTCGATCTGCGCGGCCTGGGCACGCATGAGCCTCTCGTAGTCGTCGGCCTTCGCGGAGATCCGCTGCGCGTGCTCCAGCGACGCGGCGACCTGGTCGTTCGCATCGGAGGTGATGCGCTCGGCGTGGGCGACGGCCTGGTTGTGCAGCACGAGGAACTCCTGCTGGGCGTCGTCCTGTCGGCGGGTGAGGGTCTCCTCGAACTCCAGCACCCGGGCGTTCATCTCGCGCACGTCGCGCTCGGCGTCCGAGCGCAGCTGGGTCGTCTCGCGGGTGACCATGGCCCGCAGGGCGGCGGCGCCCTTCTCGGCCTCTGTGCGGATCGCGGCGGCCTCGCGCTCGGCCTGGGCGATCTTCTCGGCGGCGTGAGAGGACTCGCGCTCGATGCGCGCCTCGTGCGCGGTGTACTCGGTGTCCATCTTCAGGCGCACCTGATCCGCGTCGTGCTGAGCCTGCGCGCCGATGCGAGCGATGTCGGCGTCGAGCTCCGCGCGCCGGCTCGCGACCTCCTCCCGAGCCGCGTCGAGCAGACGCTCGGCCTGGGTCGCGGCGTTCTGGATGATGACGGCGGCCTGCTCCTCCGCCACCTTCAGCACGGCCTCGAACTGCTGGCGGGAGGCTGGCTCGTCGCCGTCACGCTCGACCAGCGGCGCGTTCGAGAGCTCGGCGGTCAGCGCCTGCACCTGCGCCTCGGCGTCGGCGGCCTGCGCACGGGCGGCGGCGAGGTCCTCGGCGAGCCGGCTGGTGGTGGTCTCACCCTCGGCGTGCAGCTGGTCCAGGGTCGCGGAGTGCTGTGCGTGCACACGGTCGAGCTCGTCGCGGTGCCGGTCGTCGAGCGCGCCCAGCTCGGCGGTGAGGCTCTGGACGCGGCTCGTCAGCTCGGCCAGCGCGGCGTCCACCTCCTGCCGGTCGTAGCCGCGGAAGCCGATCGTGAAATAGGTCTGCTCGCCCTGTCCGGACTGGATGAGCTGGTCGAACGGGGAGTCGGATGCGGTGGACGGGTCGCTCATGACGGGCGCCTTTACTGGTCGTCGAGTTGTGAGGAAGAGGGGCGTCGAGGACGCGGGAGGACCGATGCCTCCACTCTGCCGTATCCATCGTATGCGTCACCCGTGAATGTCGCCTCCCCGGACATGACGCATGACGGACGTCGGGGCGGCATCCTCGCAACGAATTCCCAGGAAGGCTTGCACAGCGAAACCAAACCGGGCTAGGTTTCAACCCGTAACGGGGCTCGGCGATGCCCGGACGGCATGGCCGCCCCCCACCGAACACCAGCCAAAGGAGGCAGGTATGAGTTCTGTCAGCGGTTCCGCTGCAGGTGCACCTTCAGGGATGACCACAGCCAGTCGGACCCTCGGCTCGCGCGAACATCACTGGTTCAAGGAGCCGACAGAGCCGGCGAACAAGAGCTACGTCACGTGGCTGATCATCGCCCAGTTCATCTTCTTCGTCGCCCTCCTCGGCCCGGCGATCGTCGGCATCGGCCTGAAGATCACGGCCCTGCAGGCCAGCGGCGCCATCGCCGAAGGAGCCGCCGCCGCCAACTCCGCGTCCGCGATCCTCGGCGGCGTCGGCGCGTTCTTCGCGGCGATCGCCAACGTGGCGTTCGGCCGGATCTCGGACCGGACGACGAGTCGATGGGGTCGCCGCCGCATCTGGATCGTGCTCGGCACGGTCATCATGACGGTCGGCTTCGTCTTCATGGCGCTCGGCGACAGCCTCGCCATCGCGACCGTCGGCTGGGCGATCGCGCAGCTGGGCGCGAACATGACGCTCGCGCCCTTCATCGCGACGATCGCCGACCAGGTGCCCCGGTTCCAGCGCGGCGCCATCACCGCGGGTCTCGGCATCGCGCAGAACCTCGGCATCGTCGGCGGCACCTACATCGCCGGCTGGTTCTCCTACAGCCTGTTCATCGTCTTCGTCATCCCCGCGATACTCGCGATCGTGGGCATGGTCGTGTTCGTCCTCGTGCTGCCCGACAAGCAGCTCCCGGTCAAGCCGCCTCGGATCTCGTTCCGAGAGGTCATCGAGACCATCTGGGTCAGCCCGCGCAAGTACCCGGACTTCGCCCTCGCATGGTGGTCGCGGTTCCTCATCACGTTCGCGGGCTTCGGCTTCACGACCTTCCGCTTCTTCTACATGGAGTACCACATCGGGGTGCCCGAGGAGGAGATCGGCCTGCTGATCGCCAACACCACGCTGCTCTACACCGGGGCGCTCGTGGTGACGGCCTGGATCTCGGGGAAGATCTCCGACAAGACCGAGCGGCGCAAGGTCTTCGTGTGGACCTCGACGGCCGTGTTCGCCGTCGGCACCTTCGCCCTGATCTTCGTCCACGACGTGCCGACGTACTACGTCCTGGAGTTCATCCTCGGCGCCGCCTACGGCATCTACGTCGGCGTCGACCTCGCGCTCGTCGTCGATGTGCTGCCGAACCCCGACGACTCCGGCAAGGACCTCGGCGTGCTCAACCTCGCCAACGCGCTGCCGCAGACGGCGGCCCCCCTCATCGGCGGTCTCGTCCTCGCCGCGACGGGCGGTTCCACCGGGGCGGACTACACCGTATGGTTCACGGTCTGCGCGGTGGTCTGCCTCATCGGCGCGCTCGTGATCTTCCCGATCAAGAAGGTCAAGTAGCCGCGGTTCGGTTCTCCGACCGGGCGCGACCGGCCGACACAC
>JASGDW010000300.1:0-10457 GCA_047606965.1 Microbacterium sp. | reverse complement strand
GTCCGCGGCGGAAGCCCCTCGGCGCGGCGCCCTCGGCGGGAAGGCGATCGGATGAGGCGATGGTCGATCGCGTTGCTCCCGGTCGTCGTGGTCGCCCTCGCGGTCGGCGTCCTCCTCGTCACCGCGGCGTCGCTGCTGCGCGCCGGCGGCGACGGCGAGGCGGCCGCCACGGCCACGCCCGCAACGGCGGACACCACGCCGGCGGCCGTGGACGTCCCGGCGGGCATCGCCGGACTGGCCGATCCGGCGTGGATCGCACGGCTCGCGGCGTCCACCGGCATCCCGGAGCGCGCCCTCGCGGCCTACGCGGGCGCGGCGCTCGCGATCGTGGACGAGTATCCGCGGTGCGGACTCGGCTGGAACACGCTGGCGGGCATCGGATACGTCGAGACGGAGCACGGCGCCTTCGGCGGGTCGCAGATCGACGACGACGGCGTCGCGCGGCCGAGGATCGTCGGACGCGCGCTCGACGGCGACGGGGTGCAGGCGATCGCCGACACCGACGACGGCGCGCTCGACGGCGACGCCGAGTGGGACCACGCCGTCGGGCCGATGCAGTTCATCCCGTCCACCTGGGAGCTGTACGCGCGCGACGGCGACGGCGACGGGGCGGCGGACATCGACGACATCGACGACGCGGTGCTGACGGCAGCGGCGTACCTGTGCGAGACCGGCGGCGATCTCACGGTGGCCGCGAACTGGATCGCCGCGGTCGCCGCCTACAACGACGACGTCGCCTACAACAACGCCGTCGTCGACGCCGCCGATCGGTACGCGACGGCCGGCTGAGCCCGGGCATCCCCCTGCGGGCGAGCCGCCCGCGCACGGGTGAGACAATGGACAGATGGCCGACGAGGTGACCCCCGAACCCCGCGTCACCGTCGAGGAGCATCTCGAGACGGTGAGCGTTCGTCGTGCGCCGCGGCACGTGCTCTTCCTCGCGCTCGGCGCGTTGCTCGGCGTCGTGACCGCCCTGGCGCTCACGCTGATCTTCAACGGCACCGACCAGCCCAGCGACGAGGGCGTGCAGTACACGCGGTGGGAGGTCTTCGGCTTCCTCGCGCTGGTCGGCATCGTCGTGGGGCTGCTCGTGGGCGCGCTCGTCGCGCTGACCCTCGATCGCACCGTCGGACGCCGCAGCCGCGAGGTGCGCGTCGACCGCGAGCGCGTGCGCGTCGACGGCTGAACCGGCGGCAGCCGCGCGAGGTCTACGCGAGCTCCGCGATGATCGGGTGGATCGCGGCGTCGAAGGCGGCCACGTCCCGCCGCAGCCCGTCGGTGACGGCGATCGTGAGCGATCCGATCCACCACAGCCCGCGTTGCGCGAACGGCAGCACCTGCACGTTCAGCTCGAACGAATGCGCACGTCGGCCCACCTGGCGCTCGTGCTCGGCGATCGCGCTGGCGTAGGCGCGATAGGCGTCTCCCGTGCGCGAGCCCGATTCGCGGGCGATATACGCCCGGTGCGCGCGGTGGGCGTAGGAGACGGCATCCGCCCCGAGCGGTGCGATCTCCCGGCGCAGAGCCTCCGCGCCCTCGATCGGCAGCGCCACGAACGTGTCGAACCCGTCGACCAGGTCGAGCGGCACCGGCGACGGGTGCGCCTGCGGCTCGACGGTCATCGCCCAGTACTCCCGCCACTGACGTTCGAGCAGCGCCTGCTCGTCGTCGGGGCGGTCCGGTTCCGCCGAGTCGACCTCGCGGAGGGCGGGGATCTCGGACGGGCTGCGCAGCCCCAGTCGCTGTCGCAGGAACAGGGCGAGCAGCACCGGCTGGCTCGCATCCTCACGGATCAGCCATTCCGGACGCCCGGGGCTGCTCATGCGGCCATTGTAGGGGCGGGGTCCGCGGTGCGGTCCTTGACCTCCGGCACCGACGGCGCCGCTTTTCTGCGATGGCTACACGAATTCGTGGCGCCATAGCGGGGAACAGGCGCCGAACCGGATGTGGGGGCGGCGGACGCCCGGGCCCTCCGCCGGGGCGAGCGGCCGGTAGGCTGGTGCGGTGGCCGCTGCACTCCGCAACCCGTACACCGAGGCAGGCGTCGACACCGCGGCAGGCGATCTCGCCGTGGAGTTGATGAAGTCCGCCGTCCGCCGCACCCAGGGGCCCGAGGTGCTCGGCGGCGTCGGCGGGTTCGCGGGACTGTTCGACGCCTCGGCGCTGCACGGCTACGCGAAGCCGCTGCTGGCGACCAGCACCGACGGCGTCGGCACGAAGGTCGCGATCGCCCAGGCGATCGACAAGCACGACACCATCGGCCAGGACCTCGTGGGCATGGTGGTCGACGACATCGTCGTGGTCGGGGCGAAGCCGTTGTTCATGACCGACTACATCGCGTGCGGCAGGGTGGTTCCCGAGCGCATCGCCGACATCGTCCGCGGCATCGCCGACGGCTGCTCGGCCACCGGCACCGCCCTGGTCGGCGGGGAGACCGCCGAGCACCCCGGTCTGCTCGGACCCGGCGACTACGACGTCGCCGGCGCCGCGACCGGCGTCGTCGAGACCGACCGCGTGCTCGGCGCCGCACGGGTGCGTCCCGGCGACGCCGTGATCGCCCTGGCCGCCAGCGGCCTGCACGCCAACGGCTACTCGCTGGTGCGTCACATCCTCGCCGGCGCCGGCATCCGGTACGCAGACCACGCCGCCGACTTCGGCGTGTCGTGGGGTGAGGCCCTCCTCGAGCCGACGCGGCTGTACGCAGCGCAGCTGCTGCGCCTGGCCGACGCGCTCGGCGACCGGCTGCACGCGCTCAGCCACATCACCGGCGGCGGCATCGCCGCGAACCTCGCGCGCGTGCTGCCGCGGGACACGTGGAGCGATCTCGACCGCGCGACGTGGAGCCCCCTCCCGGTCTTCCGCGTGCTCGCCGACCTGGGAGACCTCGGGCTGACCACGACGGAGGGCACCTGGAACCTCGGGGTCGGTTTCCTCGCGGTGGTCGCGGCGGACGCCGCCGACGCGGCGATCGCGGCGCTCGAGACGGACGGCATCCCCGCCTGGCAGGTCGGCGTCGTCCACGACGGCCGCGTGCCGGACGGCGAGTTCGTGCGCGGCGCCAAGGGCGTCGACGGCGGCGCGGTGCGCCTGGTCGGCGCCTACGCGGACACCCCACGAGATGGAGCGAAGTAACACCACATGTGCGGCATCGTCGGCATGGTCGGGCAGGGCCCGGTCAATCAGGACATCTACGACGGCCTGCTGCTGCTGCAGCACCGCGGTCAGGACTCGACCGGGATCTCCACGGCCGAGCACAACGGCGTTTTCCACATGCACAAGGCCCGCGGCCAGGTGCGCGAGGCGTTCCGCACACGCGACATGCGCTCCCTCCTCGGCTCGATCGGCCTCGGCCACTGCCGCTACGCCACCAAGGGCACCGCGTCCAGCGAGGAGGAGGCGCAGCCCTTCTACGTCAACGCCCCCTACGGCATCGTCCTCGTGCACAACGGCAACCTCACCAACACCCGCGAGCTCACCGACGAGCTGTTCCACAAGGACCGTCGCCACCTGAACACCAGCTCCGACACCGAGCTGCTGGTCAACGTGCTCGCCAACGAGCTGCAGGCCGCCATCGGCGGGCTCGAGCTCGACCCCGAGCAGGTGTTCCAGGCCGTCTCGCGCGTGCACGAACGGGTCGAGGGGTCGTATGCGGCCATCGCGCTGCTGGCCGGATACGGGCTGCTCGCGTTCCGCGACCCGTTCGGCATCCGGCCCCTGATCCTCGGCACGCGCAAGGCCGACAACGGGCGGTACGAGTGGCTCGTCGCCTCCGAGTCGCTCGTGCTCGACAACGCCGGCTTCGACGTCGTGCGCGACGTCCTGCCCGGCGAGGCCGTCTACGTCGATCTCGACGGCACCCTCCACACCCGCCAGTGCGCCCAGAGCCCGCAGCTGACGCCGTGCTCGTTCGAGTACGTCTACCTCGCCCGGCCCGACTCGGTCATGAACGGCATCTCGGTCTACGACGCGCGGCTGCGCATGGGCGACCGGCTGGCCGACACGATCGCGAGGTACACGCCGACCGAAGCCGTCGACGTCGTCATGCCGATCCCGGACTCCGCACGCCCGTCGGCGATGCAGGTCGCGCGCAAGCTCGGGCTGGAGTACCGCGAGGGCTTCTACAAGAACCGCTACGTCGGGCGGACGTTCATCATGCCCGGTCAGGCGGTGCGCAAGAAGAGCGTGCGGCAGAAGCTGAACGCCATGCCCAGCGAGTTCAAGGGCAAGAACGTGCTGCTGATCGACGACTCGATCGTGCGTGGCACGACGAGCAAGGAGATCATCCAGATGGCCCGCGACGCCGGCGCGAAGAGCGTGACCTTCGCCAGCGCGGCCCCGCCGGTGCGCTTCCCGCACGTGTACGGCATCAACATGCCCTCGCGCCACGAGCTCGTCGCTCACGGGCGCACGATCCCTGAGATCGCGAAGGAGCTGGGCGCGGACTACATGGTCTACCAGGAGGTCGAGGACCTGAAGGCGGCGATCCTGGAGGGCTCCGACGTCGAAGACCTCGACATGAGCTGCTTCGACGGCCGCTACGTCACCGGCACGGTCACCCAGGAGTACCTCGACTGGGTCGAGGGCTCGCAGGTCTCCTGACGCCCGGCCGCCCCCACTCCACGCCCCTCGGCGTTCGTCTCCGTCGACGTGCATCCGTTGCGGGCACCACGTGACACTTCGACGGAGAGGAAGCGGCGGGCGCCGGGGTGGGTGCTCAGCGGGTCTCGACCCGCTCCTCGTCCTCGTCCTCGTCCTCGAACTGGTCGGCCCATTTGTCGACGTACTCGGTCTCACCGGACGCCGGGTGCCCGAGCTCGCGCTCCAGGGCCGCGTAGTTCACCGAGTACGAATCGTACTTGAGTTCGCGGGCGATCTTGGTGTGCTTCGCCTTCTGACGGCCACGCCCCATGCGAGACCCCCTCACGTTCTGATGTCGCGGACTGTGCGGGGCCCGCGTCGCATTCACAGGTCCGGCCTCGAGGCCCGGTAAGAGTAGCATTCAGCATATCACCGCGCTCACCGGCGACGCCGCGCGGTCGGGGAGGAAGAGATGGCTGCGGATGCCGCGGACTGGGCCGGATCGGTCGTCGTCGGCGTGGTGCCCGAGCTGCCGCCGCGGGTCCTCGACGAAGCCGCCCGTTACGCGGGCCTGTTCGGGGTCGGACTCGTCGTCGCCTACGTCGACGTGACGAGGTTCGTGACCTACGAGGATCCCGACGGGACGCCTCACACCGCCCCGATCGACATCGGCATCGCCGGCGCCGCGGAGGCCGTCGAGAGGGTGCGGCTGCAGGTCGCCGCGAGGCTGGACCGGAGCGGGGTGCGGTGGACCGTGCGGTCGCTGGTGGGTGACCCGGCGATGGCCCTGAAGGATCTCGCCGAGCAGCTGGACGCCCCGCTCATCGTCGTGGGCACGCGCCGCCGCGGGCTCGGGGAGACGATCCGCGAGTTCTTCACCGGCGCCGTGGCGGCGCGCCTGGCGCACCGGCAGCGCAGACCCGTGCTGGTGGTGCCGCTTCAGGATCCGTTGTCCGACGACGTGCAGGAGTGGCCGGCGAAGAGCTGAGCCCGCGCGGCGCGGTGGTCGGGCGTCGTCCGCGGGCCCCGGCGACAACACGCCGGCGGTGAAGGCCGGGACGGCGGCGTGTCTCCTGCGGATCGTGCGGACGGATGCGCTCAGGGCGTTGCCAGCGCGCGCGCGACATCGCGGGCCGCGGCGTCCAGCGCCTCGGCGAGGGCGTCGACGGTGCCCTCCCCGAGGTCGCCGCCGCGGGCGACGTGCGAGCGCAGGTCGGTGCGCACTCGGGCGCGGAACTCCGCGATCACCGCCTCCGCACGACGGATCTGCGCCCGGCTGCGGACCCGCTCGTCGCCCGGGTCGTCGGCCTGCTCGGCCGTGCGCTCGGCGGACGCCGCTGCGGCGAGGTCGGCGCGCAGGCTCTTCATCGCCGCCCGGACGCTGCCGCGCACCTCCTCCGCGATCAGCCGCACCGAGTCGGCGAGGTCGGCCTCGATCCCCTCGATGTCGCCCCGACGGGCGGCGACCTCCGCCCGGCCGGCGTCGGTGATCGCGTACACCGTCTTGCGGCCGTCGACGGTCTTGGAGACCAGGCCCTCCTCCTCGAGCTTCGCCAGCCGCGGGTAGACGGTCCCGGCGCTGGGGGTGTAGGTGCCGCCGGTGCGCTCGGTCAGCGCGTGCATGAGGTCGTAGCCGTGCCGGGGCTCCTCGTCGAGCAGGCTCAGCAGGTACAGGCGCAGGTCGCCGTGCGAGAACACCGGGGACATCACGCCGCCGCCTCGCCGGCATCCCGGCGCAGCACGGTGATGTCGCCGGACACCGAGTTCGCGCGCAGGTCGACGAACGAGCCGCTGAGCTCGCCGACCGAGCCGGTGTAGTTGGTCGTCGGCCCCGAGCCGCGGCCGGAGTGCATGACGCCGTCGAGCTGCACGCGCCCGCTGACGCTGCGCACGACGTAGTTCGCGGGATGCGTCGCGTCGAGCCGGATCGTCGCGTCGCCGGAGACCGTGTTCAGCGAGAGGCGGTGCGGCTGGCCGGTCGCGTCGATCAGCATCCTGCCCGAGACCGTGTCGGCGGTGACCTTCGCGAGCGCACCGGTGACGATGACGTCGCCGGAGATGCTGTTGGCCGTCAGGGATCCGGTCAGATCTCGCACGTGGAGGTCGCCGGAGATGCTGTTGGCGACGAGGTCGCCGGCCAGCGAGTCGACGACGAGATCGCCCGAGACCGTGTTCAGCCGGGCGTCGGCGGCGAGGTCGGCGACCAGGGCGCTCGCGTTGACCACGCCGAGGGTGAGGGCGATCTCGCGAGGGACCGCGACGCTGATCTCGGCCTTCGGGCCGCCGGCGCCGAAGTGGCGGAACACCTTGTGGAAGTTGTCCCACCGCAGCTGCGGGTGGTCGATCTCGGCGGCACCGCCGGCGACCTCGATGCGCAGGTCCTTGACGGTGACCGAATGCACCTCGATCCGCACCCCCGGCTCGTCGTGGGCGACGATGTCGACCTGCCCGCCGACGAGGCTGACCTTGAGCGAGCGGACGTCGTCGAGGTCGATGACCCGGGTCTCCCCGGGGTGGACGAGCCATTTCTCGGGTGCCATCTCTGCTCCGATCTCACGTTATATCGTGTTTTTTCCAAGACACGTTATATCGCGATTGGAGATGCGGTCAACCCGTCCGGCCTCGTGGAATACTTGCGCCGTGTCCCGTCTGGCCGTCCTGAGCCTGCGCAATCGCGCCCTCATCGCCCTCGTCACCATCGTCGTAGCCGTGTTCGGCTCCATCGCCCTGGTGAACCTGAAGCAGGAGCTCATCCCCTCGATCGAGTTCCCGACGCTGTCGATCCTCTCCACCTACTCGGGCGCCTCGCCCGAGGTCGTCGCGAACGACGTGTCGACGCCGATCGAGAGCGCGATCCAGAGCGTGCCGGGCCTGGAGTCCACGACCGCGACCAGCACCACGGACGCCTCGATCGTGCAGGCGTCGTTCACGTACGGAACCGACCTGTCCACCGCCGAGCAGAAGATCACCCTGGCCATCAACCGCATCAAGGACCAGCTCCCCTCCGGGGTCGAGCCGAACGTGGTGTCGGTGTCGGTCGACGACCTGCCGGTCATCCAGCTCGCCGTCACCGGGTACAGCGACGAGCAGGCCATCCAGGCGCAGCTGGAGAACTCTGTCATCCCCGATCTCGAGCAGATCGAAGGCGTCAACGCGGCATCGATCGTCGGCGGGGTCGGGCAGCGGGTGACCATCACCCCGGACGCCGCCGCCCTCGCCGCCGACGGCTACACGCAGGAGGCGATCAGCGACGCCCTGAGCGACAACGGCGTGCTCTTCCCCGGGGGCGACATCACCGAGGGCGACCAGTCCCTGACGGTGCAGACGGGCGCGACGCTCAGCTCGGTCGACGAGATCGCCGCCCTCCCGCTGGTGCCCTCGACCGCGGCGCAGTTCGCGGCGGGCACCGTCACGGTCGGCGACGTCGCCGCCGTCGTGCTCGAGGGCGACCCGGTCACCTCCATCTCGCGCGTGAACGGCGAGTCGGCGCTCACGATCGCCGTCACGAAGCTGCCCGCCGCCAACACCGTCGAGGTCTCGCGGGCCGTGAACGACGCTCTCGTGCAGCTGAGCGACGACCTCGGCGGCGCCGCGCAGTTCACGGTCGTGTTCGACCAGGCGCCCTACATCGAGCAGTCGATCGAGTCGCTCGCGCAGGAGGGACTGCTCGGCCTCGCCTTCGCGGTGATCGTCATCCTGATCTTCCTGCTGTCGGTGCGCTCGACGCTGGTGACCGCGATCTCGATCCCGACGAGCGTGCTGATCACCTTCCTCGGCATCCAGGCGTTCGGGTATTCGCTGAACATCCTGACCCTGGGCGCCCTGACCATCGCCATCGGCCGGGTGGTCGACGACTCGATCGTGGTCATCGAGAACATCAGGCGTCATTACGTCGCCGTCCCCGCGCCTGCTCTTGGCGGTGCGGACGCGCTGCGCGCAGCGGCGAGGCGTACGGCCCCGGCCGACAAACGCGAAGCCGTGCTGCGGGGCGTGCGGGAGGTCGCCTCGGCGGTCACGGCGTCCACCCTCACCACCGTCGCGGTGTTCCTGCCGATCGCCTTCGTCGGCGACCTGACCGGCGAGCTGTTCCGGCCGTTCGCGCTCACCGTCACGATCGCGATGGTCGCCTCGTTGCTGGTGTCGCTCACGATCGTCCCGGTGCTGGCCTACTGGTTCCTCAAGCCGGGCACGCAGCCCCTGGGCCCCGCGGGCCTCCCCGTGGACCCCGAGGACGCCGCCGCCCCGCCGTCGCGGCTGCAGCGCGGATACCTGCCGGTGCTGCGCTGGACCCTCGCCCACTCGCGGCTCACGATGCTGCTCGCGGTCGTGGTGCTCGTCGGCACCGCCGCCCTCGCGCCGCTGATGACGACGAACTTCCTCGGCGACTCCGGGCAGAACACGGTGACGGTCACCCAGACGCTCGGCGACGCGGCGAGCCTGGACGCCGAGGACGCGGCCGCGCAGAAGGTGGAGCAGGCGCTGCAGGCCGTCGACGGGGTCGAGACCGTGCAGACCTCGATCGGATCGAGCGGGTCGGCGATCCGCGACGCGTTCTCCGGCGGCGCCGGCGGGATCACCTACTCGATCACGACGTCGGCGGACGTCGATCAGGTCGCGCTGCGCGAGCAGGTTCAGCAGGCGGTGGCCGCGCTGGATGACGTGGGAACGGTCACGGTGACCGCCTCGTCGAGCAGCGTCGGCTCCAGCGACATCGAGGTCGAGATCGCCGCGCCCGACCAGGACAGCCTGCAGCAGGCGTCGGATGCGGTCGTATCCGCCCTCGACGGCGCCGCCGGCGTCAGCCAGGTCGCGAGCAACCTCTCGGCCTCGCTGCCGTACATCGCGGTGAGCGTGGACCGCGACGAGGCGGCGTCCCTCGGGCTGTCGGAGGTCGCGGTGGGTGCGCTCGTGTCCGGCGCCATGCAACCGACCTCGATCGGGTCGGTCGAGATCGACGACAGCACGCTGACCGTCTACCTCGCCGCCGCCGACGCCCCGACGACCGTCGACGAGCTGCGCGCCCTGTCGATCCCGACCGCCACCGGCGCCGTACGGCTCGACCAGGTCGCCACGGTCGCCGAGGCGGAGGGTCCGACCTCGATCACCACGGCATCCGGTCAGCGCACGGCCACTGTGACCGTGACCCCCGCCGGCGACGACCTCACCACGGCGACGGCGTCCGTGAACGCCGCGCTGGAGGATCTGGACCTGCCCACCGGCGCCAGCGCCGCCATCGGCGGCGTGGCCACCCAGCAGTCCGACGCCTTCGCGCAGCTGGGGCTGGCGATGCTCGCCGCGATCCTCATCGTCTACGTCGTCATGGTGGCGACGTTCCGATCGCTCCGGCAGCCGCTGCTCCTGCTCGTGTCGATCCCGTTCGCCGCTACCGGCGCGATCCTGCTGCAGATCGCGACCGGGGTGCCGCTGGGCGTCGCGTCGCTGATCGGCGTGCTGATGCTCATCGGCATCGTCGTGACGAACGCGATCGTGCTCGTGGATCTGGTGAACCAATACCGCGCGAAGGGGCTCAGCGTGCACGACGCGACCGTCGCCGGCGGCTCACGGCGGCTGCGGCCCATCCTCATGACGGCGCTGGCGACGATCTTCGCCCTCACGCCGATGGCGCTGGGCGTCACCGGGCACGGCGGGTTCATCTCCCAGCCCCTGGCGATCGTCGTGATCGGGGGACTGGTGTCCTCTACCGTGCTGACGCTGCTCGTGCTGCCGACTCTGTACAACCTCGTCGAGGGAGCACGCGAGCGGCGCGCCGCGAAGCGGAGCGCATCGGCTGCCGACCCGGCGCCCGCCGGCCGAGGCTGACCGTGGAACGGCGGGCGCGGTCCGCCGGGGCACGGCAGGCGCCCGCCGCCGCGGGCGCC
>JASGDW010000299.1:0-6130 GCA_047606965.1 Microbacterium sp. | reverse complement strand
CGCGAAGCGCGTCTTCGTGCACCGGTCCCGGCTCGACGAGCTGGTGGCGGGGCTGGAGGCCCGGCTGAACCGCGCCGTCATCGGCTACGGGCTCGACGAGGGCACGACCATGGGGCCGCTGCACCAGAGCGCGCAGAAGGCGTTCGTCGCGGAGATCATCCAGGAGGCGAAGGACGCCGGCGCGGAGGTGCGCGAATACGGAGAGCTGCCCGGCGGGGAGCTGGCCGGCGGGAACTTCCTGCGCCCGGCGATCGTGATCGACCCCGACCCGTCGCTGCGGGTCGTGACGCAGGAGCAGTTCGGCCCCGTCATCCCGGTCATCCCCTTCGACGACGAGACGGAGGCGGTGCGACTGGCCAACGACACCTGGGGAGGGCTGTGCGGCAGCGTGTGGACGGCGTCGCCGGAGGCCGCGCAGCGCGTCGGGTCACAGCTCGTGTGCGGCTACGTCTGGGTCAACGACCACGGCGCGACCCGCCTGGACCTGCGGGCCCCGTTCGGCGGCATGAAGCAGTCCGGCATCGGCCGCGAGCAGGGCATCGAGGGCGTCCGCGCCTTCCAGGACACCCGCTCCATCGCCACGATCGACCCCGACGCCCTCGCGGCGACCGGCCACTAAGCCCCGCCGGGACAGCCGACGCAGGGGGCCGGGCGTTATCGCCCGGCCCCCTGCGTCCACTACTGTCGCTGACACCGGACCCGCGGACGGCGGAGCCTCGGAAGGATGAAGGATGAGCAGCACGGACGACGGCAGGATCCAGCAAGAACCGCTCGCCGTGACCGTCGACCCCGAGAACTTCACACCCCGCCTGCTCGCGCTCCTGTCGAACGCGCTGGTCTGGCGCGAATCGAACGAACTGCGCCGCCGGTTCGGCCTGGGAACGAACGACTGGCGGGTGATCTCCGTCCTGGCCCTGCGGCCCGGGTCACCGGCGACCGAGGTGTCGGAGTTCATCGGCGTCAACAAGGCCGTGGTCTCCAAGAGCGTGACCACCCTCCTGCGCCGTGGGCTGATCGTGCTGATGGACGGCCCCCGCGGCTCCCGTCCGATGTACCTCACGGCGGCCGGCGTGGAGATGCACGACGACATGCTGCCGATCTCCATGCGCGGCCAGGAGATCGTCCTGGCGCATCTGAGCGAGGCCGAGATCGAGCGCCTCAACAGCCTGCTGCGCCGGATGCTGGTCGACGCCCGTCAGTTGCAGGTTCTCGAGAACGAGTCGGCGGCGTCGGCGGCGCGCGCCGCCGACTGATCGCCGGCAGCGGGACGCCCGCCGCACCGGCGCCGACCACGACGATCCGGCTCGGCCGTGTCATCCGCCCGGCCCGAGCTCGTCGACGCCGGAGAACACCGCCCGCAGTCCCCGGAACGACTCGTCGATCGCGGCGAGCAAGTCGACATCCGGTTCACGGATCCACTGCCGGTAGGCCGACAGGGACACGCCGAGGCAGGCCCACGACACCGCCTGCGGCACGACCGAGTCCTCCCCGGCGCCGACCCGGTCGGCCACGAACGCGGCGATCACGCTGCGCCACGCCCCGTACCGCACCGTGGAATGCGCCACCAGCTCCGGCTCCTCCAGGAGCAGCCGCATGCGATGACGGTGCCGGTCGCGCTCGGCCCGGGGCACCTCGTTGAACCGCCGCACGCCGGTGTGCACACACTGCACGATGCTCGTCGCCGCGGGCTCGCCGCGCAGGTCGGCGGCGAACCGCTCCAGCAGGGCGTCGAAGTCGCCCCAGAGGAGATCGTTCTTGGAGGGGAAGTAGCGGAAGAAGGTCCGGCGCCCGATGCCGGCGGCGTCGGCGATGTCGTCGACGGTCACGCCGGCGAAGCCGCGCTCGATCATCAGGTCCAGACCGATGCTCGACAGCGCCTCGCGCGAGGTCGAGGGCGCGCGGCCACGACCCCGCAGCGGTTTCGGCGGCTCGATCCGGATCACCCCTTTTCAATGGCACTCGATGCCACTATGCTCGCCGGTACCGACGACGACGGCCCGGCCGCTTCAAGGAGGACAGTAGCCCATGGATCCGCAGCCCAGACCCACCACCCCGACCACCGCCGCGAACGCGGTCGAGGCCGACGAGCTCATCGAAGACGTGTCGATCGACGGCATGTGCGGCGTCTATTGAGCCGCTCATGTCGCCGGTCACGAACGACACGGTGCTGACGGTCTCCGGACGGGTCTCGATCCGGCCGGAGCCCTTCGGCGCCCTCCTCTACCACTTCGGCACGCGCCGGCTCTCCTTCCTCAAGTCGCCCGTGCTGCTCCGGGTCATCGACGGCTTCGACGGCATCCGTTGCGTCGGCGAGGCCATGTCGGCCGCCGGCGTCGAGACCGCCGCCCGTCCCGCCGTGCTGCGGGCGCTGGGCACCCTGCGCGAGTCGCACATGCTCGAAGAGGCGGTGGCGGCATGACGGTCCTGGCCGCCGAGCCCACCGGCACGGCATCCCCCGCCCGCGTCCCGCGCCTGATCGAGCACTTCGAGCATGGCCTGAACTCGCCCATCTGCCTCACCTGGGAGCTGACCTACGCCTGCAACCTGTCGTGCGTGCACTGCCTGTCGGCATCCGGTCGCCGGGATCCGCGCGAGCTGAGCACCGAGGAGTGCAAGGCCGTCATCGACGAGCTGCAGCGGATGCAGGTGTTCTACGTCAACATCGGCGGCGGCGAGCCCACGGTGCGCCCCGACTTCTGGGAGCTCGTCGACTACGCCACCTCGCACGACGTCGGGGTCAAGTTCTCGACCAACGGCGTGCGCATCACCGAGGAGATCGCCGCACGGCTCGCCGCCAACGACTACGTCGACGTGCAGATCTCGCTCGACGGCGCCACTGCGGAGGTCAACGACGCGATCCGCGGCCCCGGCTCCTTCGACCTGGCGATGCGGGCGCTGGACCGGCTCTCATCGGCGGGCATGACCCGGCTGAAGCTGTCGGTCGTGTGCACCCGCACCAACATCGACCAGCTCGACGGCTTCAAGGAGATCGCCGACCGCCACGGCGCGCAGCTGCGGCTGACACGGCTGCGCCCGGCCGGCCGCGGCGCCGAGGTGTGGAACCAACTGCATCCCACCCAGGAGCAGCAGCGCGACCTGTACCGGTGGCTGCTCGCGCACGGGGAGGACGTGCTCACCGGCGACTCGTTCTTCCACCTGTCGGCACTGGGCGAGAGCCTCCCGGGGCTCAACCTCTGCGGCGCCGGCCGGGTGGTGTGCCTCATCGACCCGCTCGGCGACGTCTACGCCTGCCCGTTCGCCATCCACGACGAGTTCCTGGCAGGCAGCATCCGCGACGACGGCGGCTTCGGCAACGTGTGGCGCGGATCCGAGCTCTTCGAGCGGCTGCGCGCGCCGCAGACCGGAGGAGCCTGCCGCAGCTGCGGGTTCTTCGACACCTGCCGCGGCGGATGCATGGCGGCGAAGTTCTTCACCGGCCTGCCGCTGGACGGCCCCGACCCCGAGTGCGTCCGCGGACTCGGCGAGATCGCGCTCGCGGAGGCCTCCGGCGAGCGCCCGAA
Source organism: Microbacterium sp. (assembly GCA_047606965.1). Lineage (GTDB taxonomy): Bacteria > Actinomycetota > Actinomycetes > Actinomycetales > Microbacteriaceae > Microbacterium. The sequence continues at coordinate 2,609 of JASGDW010000299.1, read as the reverse complement.
GCCGAGCGTCGACCACTCCCGCCCCGTCGCCCGGCGCGCCCGTCCGGTCATGCTCACGCTGCAGCGCGAGCGCCCCGCCGCCCCGCCGGTGTCGGCCTGCGACGCCAACCCGCTGGCCGGGCTCCGGTTGAACGAGACCGAGGCGCGGCCGTATGCCCCGTGACGCCTGGTTCGAGACCGTCGCCGTCGCCGAGCGGCGCGCCCGCAGGCGCCTGCCCGCCCCCGTCTACGGCGCCCTGCTGGCCGGCTCCGAGAAGGGGACGACCTACCGCGACAACGTCGAAGCCTTCTCCGAGCTCGGCCTCGCCCCGCATGTGGCGGGCCTGGCCGCCGCACGGGACGTGTCCACCACGGTGCTCGGCCGGGACATCGCACTGCCGGTGATCATCTCGCCGACCGGTGTGCAGGCGGTGCACCCGGACGGCGAGATCGCCGTCGCCCGTGCCGCCCAGGCGCGCGGCACGGCCATGTCGCTCAGCTCGTTCGCGAGCAAGCCGGTCGAGGAGGTCGCGGCGGTGTGCGACAACCTCAACTACCAGGTGTACTGGCAGGCCGGCCGCGACCGCATCGCCGCCCGCCTCGACCGCGCCCGCGCGGTCGGGGTCAACGCCATCATCGTGACGTTGGACTGGTCGTTCTCGAACGGCCGCGACTGGGGCAGCCCCCAGATCCCGGACAGGCTGGACCTCAAGGCGATGGCCCGCCTCGCCCCGTCGGTCGTCACGAAGCCGGCGTGGCTCCTGGAGTACCTGCGACGCGGCGAGCTGCCCGGCCTCTCCGTGCCGAACCTCACGATCGGCGACGAGCCGGCGCCGACCTTCTTCGGCGCCTACGGCGAATGGATGACGACGCCTCCGCCGACCTGGGACGACCTCGCCTGGCTGCGCGAGCAGTGGGACGGGCCGGTGATGCTCAAGGGCATCACGCGTCTGGACGACGCCAAGCGCGCCGTGCAGGCCGGCATGTCGGCGATCTCGGTCTCGAACCACGGCGGCAACAACCTCGATTCGACGCCCGCGTCGATCCGGCTGCTGCCGGACATCGCCGCCGCGGTCGGTCACGAGGTCGAGGTGCTGCTGGACGGCGGCGTCCGCCGCGGCAGCGACGTCGCCAAGGCTCTCGCCCTGGGCGCGAAGGCGGTCATGATCGGACGCGCCTATCTGTGGGGTCTCGCCGCGAACGGCCAGGCGGGGGTCGAGAACGTGCTCGACGTACTGCGCGGCGGACTCGACTCGGCGTTGCTCGGACTCGGGCACGACAGCGTGCACGAGCTGTCGCCGGCCGATCTGTGGATCCCGCCGGGGTTCACGCGGTCGCTGGGAACCGAATGACCCCGCGAGACGGCGCACATGACACGAAAAACCGGCCGGATCGTGACATTCGCGCGGTCTCGGGGGACGACGGCGGTGCGGTCGTGAGCGAGCGGCACCGGCTCGTCGCCGCGGCGTGGCCGGACGTCCCCGAACGCACCGTGCTGCTCGTGCCCGTCGGCGCGACCGAGCAGCACGGCCCGCACCTGCCGCTGGACGTCGACACGATCGTCGCCGAAGCCGTGAGTCGAGGTGCCGCGGGATGGCTCGGCGGCCGCGTACGGGTCGCGCCGGCGGTCGCGTACGGCGCGAGCGGCGAGCACCAGGCCTTCGCGGGCACGCTGTCGATCGGCACCGAGGCCCTCGTCGTGGTCCTGACGGAGCTGGCCCGGTCCGCGCTGACCTGGGCACAGCGCGTCGTGTTCGTCAACGGCCACGGCGGCAACCTCGACGCGATCCGCGGCGCCCGCGCCGTGCTCGATGCCGAGGGCGCCGCCGTGGGCTGGCACGCGTGCCGGCACGGCGGTGTGCACGCCGACCGTGCCGAGACGAGCCTGATGCTGCACCTCGCCCCGCACCGCGTGGCGAGGGAACGCATCGCGCCGGGCGCCCTCGAGCCGCTGGAGATCCTGCTGCCCCGGCTGCGAGCCGAGGGGGCGCGCGCGACGAGCCCCGGCGGCGTCCTCGGCGATCCCGCCGGTGCGACCGCCCACGAGGGCGCCGGCCTGCTCGCGCGCATGGTCGACGACCTGGTCGCCGTCCTCGGCGGACCCGAATGAGCATGTCCCAGTTCGGCGCGGGACATGTCCCACTTCCGCGCGGTATCGGACCGCTATACCGCGCCGAACTGGGACATGCTCGGGCGGGGGGTGTCGCATGAGGGGACCCACACGCGTCCACGTCGGCGTCGAGGTCTGGCGCCACGACGACGGCCGCGTGCTCGTGGGCGGCGCGCCGCTGCGGGTCCTGCGCATCCCGTCCGCCGCGGGTGGGGTCGTGACCTTCGTCGCCCGGGACGCGGCATCCGCCCGGGTCGTGGAACGACTGCTCGACGCGGGTCTGGCGCATCCCGATCCCGCCGAGCTGCCGGAGATCCCGCTGACGGAGCTGAGCGTCGTCGTCCCGGTGCACGGCCGCGTCGCGATGCTCGACCGGCTCCTCACCGCGCTCCGCGACGTGCGCACGATCGTCGTGGACGATGCGACGCCGGCGCCGGCGTCCGCCGATCTCGCCCGCACCGCGGCGCAGCACGGCGCCGAGCTCGTGGTGCTCGCACGCAACGCGGGCCCGGCCGCGGCG
>JASGDW010000298.1:0-4184 GCA_047606965.1 Microbacterium sp. | reverse complement strand
GTCCCGGGCCGGCACGGATGCGGCCGCGGTGGGCGCGGCCTGCCTGCTGCTGGACGGGGCGTTCACCGCGCATCCGTCCGATCTGCTCATCACCGGGTAGAGGGGCTCGCGGGCGCCGGCGGAGACGTCCCGGGGCGATGCTTGATTTTTTATATCCATTTGATAGCGTAAATGAGAACGGTATCCCCCACCGTTGCCCTAGCGAAGGAGCAGGAATGCGACACAGCAGAATCGGCGCAGTTGCCGCCGTCGCAGCAGCGAGCCTCATGCTCGCCGGATGCGGTTCGGACTCGTCCTCAGCCACAGCGGAGGAGACCGGCGAGCGGACGATCACCGTGGTCTACCAGAAGACCTCGGCGTTCCACCAGCTCGACGACCTCTTCCAGAAGGTCAAGCCGGAGTTCGAGGCCGCCAACCCCGGGGTCACCGTCGACCTGCAGCCGATCGAGTCCGAGGACGAGTACTTCACCAAGCTCGCCCTGATGAACGGCTCGGCCGACACCGCCCCCGACGTGATCTACGAGGACACCTTCCAGATCCGCTCGGACGCCGCCGCCGGCTACCTGCTGCCGATAGACGACTACCTCGCCGACTGGGAGGACTGGGACCAGTTCTACGACGCGGCCAAGGAGGCCGGCCTCGGCGACGACGGCCAGACCTACGGCGTCTCGATGGGCACCGACACGCGTGCGATCTACTACAACACCGAGATCTTCGAGGCCGCCGGCCTGCCCACCGACTGGCAGCCCAGCAGCTGGGACGACATCATCGAGGCCGCGGAGGCGATCCAGGCCTACGACCCGGACATCATCCCGCTGAACATCTACGGCAGCATCTCCGCCAGCGAGCAGACCTCCATGCAGGGGCTGGAGATGCTCCTGTACGGCACCGACTCGACCCTCTACGACACCGACAGCCAGAAGTGGGTCACCGGGTCGACCGGCATGACCGACGCGCTGAGCTTCTACCAGGAGCTCTACGAGAACGACCTGGCCACGCCGCTGGACCTCGCGCTGGACTCCACGATCGGCAGCCGGGTCTCCACCGAGCTGCTGCCCGAGGGCAAGCTCGCCATGGCGATCGACGGCTCGTGGCTGCCCGGTGGCTGGATCGAGGGCGACAACGCCTGGGCCGACTGGGAGAGCACGATCGGTCTGGCCAAGATGCCGACCCAGGACGGCGAGGACCCCGGCTACACCTCGATGTCCGGCGGGTGGACTCTCGCGGTCGGCTCGCAGACCGACTACCCGCAGACCTCCTTCGACTTCATCGCGATGGCGCTGAACCAGGAGAACTCGCTGAAGTACGACACCGAGAACAGCCAGATCGCGGTGCGCGACGACGTCGCCACCTCGGACGACTACCTCGACTACAACCCGACCTTCGAGTTCTTCTCCGATCTGGTCCAGTACACCCACTTCCGTCCGGCGACCCCCGACTACTCGCAGATCTCCAGCTCCCTCCAGCAGGCCGCGGAGTCGGTCATCACGGGCGACGCCACGGCGGAGGAGGCCGCAGCGACCTACGACGAGGATCTCACCCAGATCGTCGGCTCCGCGAACGTCGAGGCGGGCAGCTGACCTCGATGTCCACCGCATCCGTGCCCGGCCCTCTTCCCGCCCCCCGACGGGGTCGGAAGAGGGCCGGGGCCCTCCGCGTCCTCTCGCAGTCGACGCCGCTGATCCCGGCGCTCGTGCTGCTGGCGATCTTCCTGATCGGCCCCATGGTCTTCGCCCTCTGGGGCTCCCTGACCAACGCCGCCCTCACCGGGTACCGCGCCGCCAAGCCCGAGTTCATCGGACTGGACAACTACGCGGCACTGTTCGCCGACAAGGACTTCTGGGGCGCGCTCCTGCTCACGCTCGTGTTCGTCTTCTTCTCGGCGATCGTGGGGCAGAACGTGCTGGGCATGGCCCTGGCGGTGCTCACCCGCACGGGCACGAAGATCCTCGCCTCGATCGTGAGCACCCTGGTCGTGGTCGCCTGGGTGCTCCCCGAGATCGTGGCGGCCTTCGCCCTCTACGCCTACTTCTCCTCCGACGGCACCCTCAACGCCTTCCTGGGCTCGATCGGGCTCGGCGGCGTCAGCTGGCTGATCGACTACCCGATGCTCTCGGTCATCCTCGCCAACGTCTGGCGCGGGACGGCCTTCTCGATGCTCGTCTACAACGCGGCGCTCGCCGAGGTGCCGCCGGAGGTCCACGAGGCGGCGCAGATCGACGGCGCGAACTCGGTGCAGCGGTTCTTCCTGATCACGATCCCTGTGATCCGCCGTTCGATCGCCACGAACCTCATGCTCACGACCCTGCAGACCCTCGGCACCTTCGGCCTGATCTGGGTGATGACCGCGGGAGGTCCCGGGACGCGCAGCTCGACGCTGCCGGTGCTGGCCTACCAGGAGGCCTTCAAGTTCGCACAGGTCGGCTACGGCACCGCGATCGCGGCCGTGACGATCGTCCTCGGCGCGGTGTTCGCGGCGCTGTACATCCGCATCCTCAAGCCCGAGGTGGAGTCATGACCCTCGACACCGTCGCCACCACGACCCGCGGCCGCAGCTCGCGGGCCACCCGCTCGCCGGCCGCTCCCACCCGTCGCGGGGCGCGCTGGTTCGCCAACCTCGCGCTGGCGCTGATCGGCGTGGCCTTCCTCGTGCCGATCGCCTGGATCGTCTTCTCCGCGCTGGACCCCTCGGCGACCGTGTCGATCTCGCTCCCCGAGGCGTTCACGCTCGACAACTTCACCGCCGTGCTCGACTGGGACCAGACCGTGCTGCCGCTGTGGAACTCCGCCCTGATCTCTTTCGGGACGGCCCTGCTCACCGTCGTGGTCGGGGTGCTCGCGGCCTATCCGCTCTCGCGCTTCAACATGCGCTTCCACCGCGGCTTCCTCTACGGCGTGCTTTTCGGCTCCTGCCTGCCGATCACGGCGCTGATGGTGCCGGTGTACGCGATGTTCGTGCAGCTCAAGCTCCTCGACTCGCTCGTGGGGGTCGTCCTGTTCATGACGGCGACCTCGCTGCCGATGGCGATCTGGATGCTGAAGAACTTCATGGACTCGGTGCCGGTCTCCCTCGAGGAGGCCGCCTGGGTCGACGGCGCCTCGTCCATGCGCGCCCTGCGGCAGGTCGTGCTGCCCCTCATGCGTTCGGGCATCGGGGTGGTGTTCATCTTCGTGTTCACGCAGTCCTGGGGGAACTTCTTCGTCCCCTTCGTGCTGCTGTTCAGCTCGGAGAAGATGCCGGCCGCCGTGGCGATCTTCACCTTCTTCGGCAACCACGGCGCCGTCGCCTACGGGCAGCTCGCCGCGTTCGCGACGCTCTACTCGGTGCCGATCCTCGTCCTCTACCTCGTCATGCAGCGCCTGACGGGCAACTCCTTCGCCCTGGCCGGCGGCGTCAAGGGCTGAGCCCCGCCGCCGTCCCCCCGTTCTCCAAGGATCCATCCATGCACGACCGTACCCATCTGATCGAGCTGCGCATCGACCGCTTCCTGCGCGAGCGCCTGCTCCCCGCGCGCTACCGGGCCAGCGCCCCACTGACGATCTCCGCGTGGGAGGCGCCCGGCGAGCCGGTCCCGTTCTCGCAGGCCGCCGCGGCCCCGTACCTGCCGTTCTCGGTCGGCCAGGCCTGGGGCCGGGCCTGGGGGACCACCTGGTTCGCCGTGCGGGGCGAGGTCCCGGCGTCGTGGGCGGATGCCGAGGGCACCCGGCCCGAGCTCGTGGCGGACCTCGGCTTCACCGCGGGCCAGAGCGGCTTCCAGGCGGAGGCGCTCGTCTGGCGCCGCGACGGCACGGTCGTCAAGGGGGTCTCGCCGTTCAACACCGGCGTGCCCGGCGCGGTCGTCGCAGGCTCCGTCGACGTGCTGCTGGAGGCCGCCTCGAACCCCGACGTGGGGAGCCTGTTCACCTTCGAGCCGACGGCGCTGGGCGACCGCGCGACCGCGGGGGAGGAGCGCATCTACCGGCTGCGCCGCCTGGAGCTGGGCCTTCTGGACGTCGCGGTCGACGAGCTGATCGCCGACGTCACGGTGCTGCGGCAGCTGGTCGACGAGCTGGACGCCTCCTCGCCGCGCCGGGCGGAGCTTGTCGAGGGCCTGGACCGGCTGGTGGACGCGGTCGACCCGCACGACGTGGCCGGCACCGCGGCGGCCGGGCGCGCGGTGCTCGCCCCGCTGCTGGCCAGCCCC
>JASGDW010000297.1:0-10026 GCA_047606965.1 Microbacterium sp. | reverse complement strand
TGACCGCGCATCCGGCGGCGGCTGCGGCCCGCCCGGCGGCCCGCAGCGCCCGCAGCTCCGCGGGGGTGATCTCGGCGCTCGTGCCGAGGAGGCCGAGCAGCCCGGCGCGGAACGACGTGCCCGGCACGGCCCGTGTCAGGGCCTGGGCGAACCGGCGCTCCATCGCGGCCTCCGAGAGCTCCGACCACCAGGGGGGCAGGGTCTTGTCGATGTAGCTGCCGTAGGCGCTGACGATGTGCAGGCCCGTCCGTCGCGAGATCTCCGGCAGCATCTCGTGCCGCGGCCCCATACCCCAGGAGGTCGCCTCGACGATCGCGCCCAATCCCGCGGCGCGCGCCCTGGTCAGCTCGTCGACCGCCGTGTCCGGGTCGTCCAGGGTCAGATTGTCGGCCAGCGACATCCAGCTCCACCTCAGGTCGCCGAGGACCTCTGGCCGGATCGGGCCCTCGAGGGTCCCGCCCTCCCGGGTGGGGCGTCGCAGCCCGCGGGAGTCCGTGAGCACGTGCTCGTTGGTCGACACCGCGCCCAGCGCCGCGGCCGGGACCGGCCCGAGCACCGTCTCGATCATGCGGTCTCCCCTGCGACTGGAATAAATGGATCCTATCCAGTTTAGAATGGATCCTAAATCGAGGAGAAGGATCGCGATGATCATCGACGCCTACAACACGACCCAGGACGTCCGGGGCCGTTCCGACTACCTGACGGGCGCGCGACCGGGGGAGGAGCCGCCGGCCCACACGCCGTTCGACGTGAACCGCATCCTGTCGCGCATGGATGCGGCAGGCGTCGACATGGCGATGGTCTGCTCGCTCGCCCAGCGCATCGAGAACGACTTCATCATCGGGCTGCAGGACGCTCACCCCGACCGGCTCATCGGCTTCGGGCAGGTCATGCCCCAGGCCGACGACGCGATCGAGGAGATCGACCGCCTCGCCGCCGCCGGCATCCGCGGGCTCAAGCTCCACCCGAGCATGCACGGGTACCACGTGGCCGACCACGGCCTGCTCGACCCGGTCTTCCGCGCCTGCGCGCGTCACGGCATGGCCGTGATCATCAACGCCCTCGACGACGCCTTCTGCGCGCCCTTCGCGATCGAGGAGATCGCGAAGGACCACCCCGGGGTGCCCACGATCATCGCCCACATGGGCGCGGTGTGGAACGTGCCGGAGGCGATCATCGTCGCGGAGCGCCGCGACAACGTCTACCTCGAGACGTCGGCGACCCTCATGGCGGACGTGAAGCGGGCGTACGCCCGGCTCGGCGCCGAGAAGATCCTCATGGGATCCGAATGGCCCGGCTCGGACTTCGACATCGAGCGGCTGAAGATCTCCAAGGCGATCCCGGACGCCGCCGATCGCGCGCTCGTGGAGGGGCTCAACTACGCGCGTCTGCTCGGCATCCCGGTGGCGGCATGAGCGTGCGCCCGCCGTTGCACCGGCCGGCGGAGATGGGCGACGGGGACGCCGAGCTGCTCGAGGCCGCGCGGCGACTGCTCGCCGACGCCTACGAACCCGATCGCCACGAGGTCGCCAGCGCCTTCCGGCTCGGCGACGGCGAGCTGGTGACCGGGCTCCACGTGGACGGCTCGGCTCGACGGAGCGCGGTGTGCGCCGAGGGCGTGGCCGCGGGCAACGCGTTCGCCCACGCGGCCGGCAAGCCGTTCGAGGTCGTGTCGATCGTGAGCGTGCTGCGTCGCGCGGACGGGGCGGAGCACGTCATCGAGCCGTGCGGGGTCTGTGCCGAGATGCTCGGCGACTACTGGCCTGACGCGGTCGTCTGGGTCACGTCTGGCGACCGCATCCAGCCGACAACGGTCGCCGCGCTGCTTCCGGCCAGGCGTCGTCACTGGTAGCCGCGGGCGTCAGGCCGCCGGGTCCCGGGGCTCGTCCGTCGTCCCGCCCTCTCGTGGCGACTCGTCGCGGGTGAAGATCGTCAGCACCGCGAGGGCGATCAGCTGGAGGCCGGCGACGACCAGGAACGCCAAGGTCGAGGACGCCCACGCCATGACGAAGCCGCCCACGAGGGCCCCGCCGCCGTAGCCGATGCTCGTGAAGCTCGAGAACAGGCCGAGCCCCATCGCCCGGCTGCGCGGCGCCAGAGTCCGCGTGGCGATCATCGTCAGCGAGGGATAGAGCGGTGAGAAGCCGACCCCGATGAAGACGGCGCCGATGCCGGCGACCCAGAAGCTCGTGGACAGCGCGAGCACCGTGAGGCCGATCGCCAGGGCGGTCAGGGAGATCGCGGTCGAGCGGAGCGGGCCGATCCGATCGGGAAGCGAGGCCAGCAGCAGCCGGGCGACGATGACCGTCACGGCGAAGACCGCGTAGACGGATGCCGCGCCGGTCAGCCCGGTCGCGGGAACGCCCGCCGACACCAGGTGCACGATGAGGAACGCGATCATGATCCCCTCGCCGCACCATGCGGCGGCGGCCACGACGCCGGGGACCCAGACGGCGCGGAACGCGCTCCACAGCTCCTTGCCGACCGTGCGGGGGAGGGCGATCGGGCCGGTCGCCGTCGAGACCGGCATGGTCGCCGCGGGGCGGGGGAGCAGGGCGATCGTGGCCGCGGTCGCCAGCTCCAGCGCCACGCAGACCGCGAAGACGGCGGTGGCGCCGCCGAGCTGATCGACGAGCGTTCCCAGCTGCGGTCCGAGGGCGAGGCCGATCCACACGCTCAGCCCGAAATAGCTCAGCGCCCGCCCGCGCTGCGCCGACGGCGTGATCGCCACGAGCCACGCCATCACGAGCGTCATCGCTGCCGCGTTGCCCAGCCCGAACAGGACACGGCTGAGCGCCGCGCCCCACAGCGCGGGGAGCGCGGCCATGACGAGCATCGCGACGGCGGCGATGCCGCTGCCGGCCAGGGCCACCAGCCGGTAGCCGCGCCGGTCGGCGACGGCCCCGGCCGCCGGCATCGCGATCATCGAGGACAACGCCGACAGCGCGACGATCGAGCCGGCGAGCGTGCTGTCGCCACCGAGCGTCTCCTCGACGTAGCCGGGGATGATCGGCGTGCTGGCCGAGTTGGTGATGCCGCCCAGGGCGGAGGCGAGGAAGATCAGCCAGAACGGGACCGTGCGGGTGACGTCGCGGGCCGGGCGCGTCACCGCCCCCGTCACGGGCGCGTCCCGGGGCGGCACTCCAGGCTCAGCCACAGCTCGAAGCAGTTGTTGCGCGACAGCGACGTCGCGCCGATGGACGCGCGCCCCACGCTGCCGATCTCATCGCCGAAGACGTCGAGGAACAGGTCGGTCGCGCCGTTGGAGACCAGATGGAGGTCCTCGAACCCCGGCGGGCAGACCACGAAGCACAGCGCACGTGAGAGGCTGACGACCTCGTCGAGCGACCCGAGCGCGTAACGGATCATGCCGAGGGTGTGCACCGCGGTCAGGCGTGCCGCCTGATAGCCCTGCTCGACGGTGACGTCGACGCCGACGACGCCCGGATGGAGGCGGTCGCCGACCCGGTTCTCCGGGGTGAGCCCCGCGAGCTCCACCAGGCCGCCCACCCGATGGAAGGGCTTCATCCGCCCGTAGCGGGCGCCGAACGGCGGGTCGGCGTAGTCCGGGATCTCCAGCCCCAGCTCCCTGACCTTCGCCTCCGCGCCCATAGCCGCCGCCCTCCGTGATATGTATCCGATAGTGATTAGAATGGATCCATTCTAGTGCGCAGGAGGAGACCATGAGTGCCGAAGCACGCGCGAGGGAACTGGGGCTCGTCATCCCCGACTACGCGAACCCGCCGTACGGCGAGCGCTATGCGACCATGAAGGCGTTCCATCACCTCGGTCGCACTCTGACGATCAGTGGCATCACGCCGGAGGACCGGCGCGGCAACAAGGTGTTCCCCGGGCGGGTCGGGCGCGACGTCACCGTCGAGCAGGGCTATCAGGCGGCGCGCTACGCCGCCATCAACGTCCTCGGGCTCATCCGTCACGCCGTCGGCTCGCTCGACGAGGTGACCGGGTTCGTCCGCACGCTCACCTTCGTCTGCGTCGACCCGGACTTCTGGGACGTGAACCACGTCACCAACGGTGCCGCGGACCTGTTCGTCGAGGTCTTCGGCGACACGATCGGTCGATCGACCTCGGCCGGGATAGGCGTCACGAGTCTCTCGGGCGGCAACGTGTTCGAGATGGTGACCGTGGTCGAGACCCGCTCGCCGGCGCCGGGGAACCCGGCATGAGGGTCGACACCCACCTCCACGTCTACGCCGACCCCGCCCGGGGACGCTACGAGATCGAGAACTTCCCGATCGTCGAGTACGGCCAGAAGGACGACGTCCCGCTCGCAGGCGTCGGCGGCTCGGTCGAGGACGCGCTCGCAGCGCTCGACGATGCGGCCTTCGACTACGCCGCGGTGCTCGGCAGCTACGAGGTCGACGGCTACCCGGATCTCCCCGCCGGCCTCGACCACTGGCCCGCCGAGCCGGTCCACGGCCGGTACCGCGACGACCTGATCGCCTACAACCGCTGGGTGTGCGAGGTGACCGCGCCGCATCCCGGACTCCTCCCGTTCGTGAGTGCCAACCCGGCCGTCATGACCTCGGACGAGTCCCGTGCCCACCTCGAGGAGGCGTTCGGCGACTGGGGCGCTCGGGGACTGAAGCTGCACCCGATCGGCATCCGGGCCTTCCCCGACGACCCCGGTTTCGAGGGGGTGTACGACGCCTGCGAGCAGGCCGGGGTTCCGATCGTGTTCCACAGCGGGCCCGACACGCGGGGGCGCGGCTTCTCCGAGCCCGCCGTCTTCGCCCCGCTCGCCGCGGCCCGGCCGCGGCTGAAGCTCGTGCTCGCCCACCTCGGCGGCGGCTCCTGGCGCGACACCCTCGCGGTCGCCGAGGCGCACCCGCAGCTCATGTACGACCTGTCCGAGATCGTCATCTGGATCGGCGCGTCCGCCGGACCGACCGCGCAGGAGGTCGCCTCCCTCATCCGCGCGATCGGCGTCGAGCGGGTCGTGACGGGATCGGACTTCCCGTGGTACACGCCCGCGGTCACCGCCGAACGGGTCGCCGGCCTCCCCGGCTTCTCGGACGCCGAGCGCGACCTGCTGCTCGGCGAGAACGCCGCCCGGCTGCTCGGCCTGGGCTGAGCCCCGATGCCCGAAGGGAACCGCATGGACGTCCACGGCAACGCCGTCCTCATCGTCGTCGACATCCAGGGGGGCACGGTCCCGCACGACGAGTCGCGCAGCCAGATCCCCATGATGGGAACGGCCGGGTCGAACCGGTCCCGCCAGGTCGAGCTGATCCGCGCCTGCCGCGAGCATGGCGTGCCGGTCGTGTTCATCCAGGAGGTGCACAAGCCCGATCTCGTCGACATCGGGCGCGAGCTCGACGGCGCCGAGGGCCCGCACTGCGTCGAGGGATGGCCGGAGACGGAGCTGGGCGCGGGCATCGACCCGCAGCCGGGCGAGTTCCTCATCCGCAAGCGCCGCTACTCCGCGTTCTTCGGCACCGAGCTCGAGATCGTGCTGAAGGCCTACCGTGCGCAGACCGTGATCCTCATCGGGGGGCTGACCGACGTGTGCGTGCACTACACCGCGGTCGACGCGCATCAGCACGACTACCGCTTCCGCGTCGTCACCGACGGCGTCGGCGGCTCCAGCCGTGAGGCCCACGACGCGGCGCTGCGGGCGATGGCGTACCTGCAGCGCGACGCGCTCGTGACCACGGCGGACGTGCTGGGCTGGCTTCGTGAGCAGAAGGCCGTCGCGGCGGAGGCGTAGGCGCGGCGTCAGGCGCCGGTGCGCAGCCCGCGCTCGACCAGCAGGGGGAGCACGTCGTCGGCGAACCGCGACATCCCGTCCTCCCAGAGCGGCCAGCCCAGCAGGCATCCGTCGATCCCGACCTCGGCCAGCCATTCGAGGCCGTCGGCGACCTGCGAGGCGGTGCCGATCAGCGGCACCCCGCCGTCGCCGGCCACCCAGCTGAAGCGCCGTGCGGCGGTCGAGTTGTCGCCGGCGACCTCGGCCTCCACGCCCATGATCGTCAGCGCGTTGATCGCGGCGTCGTGCATGCCGTGCTCCTGCGCGTAGTAGTGAAGGAAGTCGCGTGCGTCCTGCTCGGTCGGGCCGTCAACGACGTAGCCGAAGGTCCACACCTCGATCTCGCGGCCGTACCGCTCCTGCGCCTGCCGCTTGGCGTTCGCGACCTGCGCGGTGGCGAGCTCCCGGTCGTCGCTGAGCTTCACGTAGAGGGTGTCGGCGTGCGCCAGCGCGAACTCCAGCCCGCGTCCCGACATCGCCGCGTTCATGATCCGCGGCCGGGCGCCCAGGGGCTTCGGCATCGACATGGCACCGGTCAGCCGGAAGAACCGGCCGTCGACGTCGAACTCCTCGGTCTCGGTCCACAGCCGTTCGACGATCGCGATCCACTCGTCGGCCAGGTCGTAGCGCTGGTCGTGGGCCAGCAGGTCGGCGCCGAACATCTCCATCTCGGGCCGGTACCAGCCGGCGAGCACGTTGATCCCGGCGCGACCGCCGGTGACGTGGTCGATCGTGGCCAGCTGCTTGGCCGCCATCACCGGGTGCACGACCGGCATCGACACGGTCGCGAAGACGCGCGCGCTGCGGGTCACGGCCCCGACCGCGGCGGCCCAGGTCAGCGTGTCGTAGGCGTCGGAGTGGGGATCGTGGGCGCCGCCGTAGCCCTTCCAGCGCGAGATCGGCACGATCGCCTCGAAGCCCATGCCCTCGGCGCGCGCGGCCAGGTCCGTCACCCGCGACCAGTCCGTCGTCAGCGCGCCGGGGATCGTGGTGAAGGTGATGCCCGGCGCCAGGTTGGTGCCGAAGGTCCCCAGCTGCAGCCGGCTGCTCGCCATCGGCTTACTTGTAGACGACGTAGAGCTTGCGCACCGGCTCGTGCACGGTCCACACGCCCGTCCACCCCACCGGGAAGAACGCGGCGCTGCCGGCGGTGAGCTCCACGGCCTCCTCGCCGTCGCGCTGCACGCTCATGCGGCCCGCGAGGATGTGCACGATCTCGCCCCGGTTCAGGAACTCCCATCGCGAGGTGCCGGGGTCGCTCTCCCAGACGCCCGAGATGATCGTGCGGTCGTCATTGACGAACTCGACCCGGCCGCGGACGATGATCTCGCCCGACAGCGGCTCGGCGTTCGGCGGGGCGAGGGGCTTGGCGTCCAGGTCTGCGGCGTCGATCTCGACGGGACGGATCACATGCGTCATGATTGGATCCTAAGTTTCTAATAATGGATCCGCAACCCGGGTCGGGCCGGGAGCGCGAGGAGGCCCCGTGATCGAGACCGTCGGAGGTGCGATCGCCGCCGCCGCCCTCGGCCCGACCTGCATGCACGACCACGTGCTCAGCGACTCCTCGGGACTGCGGCGGCCCGGCTCCCTCCCCGCACCCGACCTCGGCCGTGTCGGCGCCGCCAACCTCGACTACCTGCGCCGGAACATGCTCGCCTCGGCCGACAACCTGCGTCTCGACGACCCCCGGCTGGCGGCGACCGAGCTGTCCGCCGCGGTCGCCGCGGGCCAGCGTGCGGTCGTGGAGTGCTCGTCGTGGGGGCTCGGCCCCGATCACGCGGGTCTCCCGGCGGTGTCCGCCGCCTCCGGCATGACGATCGTCGTCGCCTACGGCGCCTACATCCCGCGCGCGGTGCCCGGCTGGGTCGCCGCGATGGGCGAGGCGGAGCTGGAGGCCCATCTGGTCGAGGCGTTGACCGTCGCCGTCCCCGGCACCGGCTTCCGTGCGGGCATGCTCGGCATCATGGGCACGACCGCGGAGCTCGGCGGGCGGGAGCGTGAGCAGCTGCGGGCCGCGGCTCGCGCGGCGTCCGCCACCGGCGCGGCCGTATCGGTGCGCCTGGACCCCGAGGCGCGCAACGGCCTCGACGTGCTCGCGCTGACCGCTGCGCAGGGGCTGCCCGCCGAGCGCGTCGTGCTCTCCAACGCCGACGAGTACATGGACCGCTCGTACTGGGCGGAGCTGGCCGACGCCGGCGCGGTGCTGGAGATGTGCTTCGGCACCGAGGCCGTGCACGCCGGCCGGGTCGACAACCCTTCCGACCGTGAACGGCTCGCCTTCTTCCCCGCCTTCCTCGCGGCGCATCCGCGCTCCCGCCACACGCTGGGCCAGTCGCTGTGGACGAAGGCGCAGCTCGCCGCCCACGGCGGCCGCGGCTACGCGCATCTGCTGACCCGCATCGTCCCCGGTCTGCTCGCCCTCGGCGTCCCCGCGGAGCGCGTCGACCGGATGCTGCGCGACGAGCCGCGCCGGCTGCTCGACCGACCCGTCCCGGTGCCCGCATGAGCGGGCGGGTGACCGTGGTGGGCGCGGGGGTGGTCGGTCTGTGCTGCGCGCTGGAGCTGGTCCGGCACGGCCGCGAGGTGCGCGTGATCGCCGCGGACGCCGCCGCGGGCGCCTCGGCCGTCGCCGCCTCGCTGTGGGCGCCCGCCGACGTCGAGCAGAGCGACCGGGTGCGCCGCTGGGCCTACGAGACTCTCGCCCGGCTCCGCCGCGACGCAGGTCCGGCCTCCGGCGTCCGGGAGCAGCTGTGCCGCACGATCGGGCTCCTGCCCGGGGACGGCGACCCGTGGATGCGCGGGTTCGTGCCGCCGTTCGCCGAGGTGCCGCCCGCAGAGCTGCCCGACGGCTATGCGGCGGGCGTCCTCTCGGTCGTGCCGCTGGTGGACACGACCCGCTTCCTCCCGTGGCTCGCCGCGCAGGCGCACCGCGCCGGCGTCCGTCTGGAGCGGCGGCGCATCGACGATCTCGCCGCGATCGACGGGGCCGACGTCGTCGTGAACGCGACCGGGCAGGGATCAGCGGCACTCGTCGGCGACGACCTGGTCCGACCGGGGCGAGGGCAGACCGTGCGCCTGGAGAACCCGGGCATCGTCCGCACCACGATCGTCCGCGACGGTCCGCTGGCCCCGCTGTTCGTCGTGCCGCGCTTCGACGACGTCGTCGTCGGCGGTCCGACGCAGGAGGGGTCGTGGGACACGGCGCCCGATCCCGCCCTGGAGGCGGAGCTGCTGCGGCGGGCGGTGCTCGTCGAGCCGTCGCTGCTCGGCGCCCGGATCGTGCAGCGCGCGGTCGGCCTCCGGCCGCTCCGGCCCGAGGTGCGGTTGGAGGCCGAGACGATCGGTGCGCGGACGGTCGTGCACTGCTACGGCCACGGCGGCGCCGGCGTCGCCCTGTGCTGGGGGACCGCCCGCGAGGCGGCCGTGCTCGCGGTGTCGGCATGAGTGCGCGCGCCACGATCGCCGTGGACGTCGGCGGCACCCACACGGACGCGGCGCTCGTGACGGTCGAGGGTCGGCTGCACGTGGCGAAGGTGCGCTCCACCCCGCACGATCCCGGGATCGCGCTGATCGCGGCGGTGGAACGGCTGCTGGCCGACGCCGGGTTGCGGATCGACGAGATCGACGCGCTCGTGCACGGCACCACGGTCGCCACCAACGCGGTCATCGCGGGAGACTTCGCGCGCGTGGGGCTGCTGACGACGGCGGGCTTCGAGGACGTGCTGCAGATCGCCACGCAGCAGCGTGCGGACCTGTACGACCCGTGGCTGCCGCGGCCCGCGCCGCTCGTGCCCCGTGACCGGGTGCACGGCGTCCGCGAGCGGACGGGCGCCGACGGCGCCGTCATCGACCCGCTCGTCGAGGCCGACGTGCGGGCGGCCGCCCGGGCCTGGCGCGGGCATGTGGACGCGGTCGCCGTGTCGTTCCTGTTCTCGTTCGCCGGGACCGGCCACGAGCGGCAGGCCGGGCGGATCCTGGCGGACGACCTCCCGGGTGTCCCGGTGACGCTCTCCTGCGAGGTCGCACCGGAGTTCCGCGAGTATCCGCGGACCGCCACCACCGTGCTCAACGCGGCGCTGCTGCCGGGCACCGGCGGCTACCTCGAACGGCTGGAGCGGCGGCTGCGTGACCGCGGCTTCGGCGGGGCGTTCCAGCTGATGGGATCGGCCGGGGGCATCGTGCCCGCGGCCCTCGCCGCACGTTTGCCGGTCTCTTTGCTCGTCTCCGGGCCGGCCGCCGGCGCCGTCGCCGCG
>JASGDW010000296.1:0-9935 GCA_047606965.1 Microbacterium sp. | reverse complement strand
CGACACGTTGCCGTGCCGCTCCAGCGGCCTACCCGGGGACTCGGCGGGCCGCGTCGTCATCCCCTGTCTGGCCTTGCTCCGGGCGAGGTTTGCCTTGCGGGCCGTGTCACCACGACCCCGGTGGTCTCTTACACCGCCCTTTCACCCTTACCGCGGCCGAGGCCGCGGCGGTCTGCTCTCTGTGGCACTGTCTCGCGGATCGCTCCGGGTGGGTGTTACCCACCGCCCTGCCCTGCGGAGCCCGGACGTTCCTCGGCGCGGAAACCCGCGACGCGACCGTCCGGCCGACCCATTCGCACCCGGAAGTCTACCGGTCGGTCACAGCCCCGATTCGCCGGTGCGGACCAGGATGCAGCCGCACTCCGGGCAAGCAGCGACCTCGTCCGCATCGATCTGGCGCAGCACACCGAGGTCGGTGCCGGAGAGCACCATGTGGCACCCCGTGCAGGTGCGCGCGCGCAGCAGAGCGGCGCCGACGCCGCCACGGGCGGTGTTGCGCTCGTACTGCGCGACCAGGCCGGCGGGAACGGACGCCACGACGTCCGCGCGGTCGCGGGTGAGCTGTTCGACGCGCGCCGCCGCGTCCGCGACCACCTGCTTGGCCTCCGCCGACAGCCGCGCCCCTTCCGCGTTGACCTCCGCCAGGCGCGCCTCCTGCGCGGCCACCGCCGCCTCGGCGGTCTCGAGCTGCTCCATGACCTCGAGCTCGCCGTCCTCCAGCTCACGCTGCCGGCGCGCGAGCGAGGCGAGCTCGTGCTCCAGCCCGGCGGCGTCCTTCGGGCTCGACACCGTCTGCAGCAGAGCCGCGTCGCGGTCTCGGCGAGCCTGCACGATCCTCACGTCCGCCTCGATGCGGTCCTGTTCCCCGCGCAGGTCGTCGACCGCGGACTGCCGCTGCGCGAGCTCGTGCGAAAGCGCCGGACGCGAGTCGAGCAGCTCCTTCACCCGCGCCGCCTGGGGCGGGTTGCGCTGCGTGTGCTCGGTCTGCCGCAGTCGCGCGTCGAGATCGGCGAGGTCGAGCAGGCGGAGCTGATCTGCGGGCGCGGCTTTCACCCCTCCAACCTACGCCAGGCGCACAGGCCGCTCTCCCGCCGCGGCTGTTACCGCATGTGTCGCACCGGTTCGCCCGGAGGAGATCGCCCGGGATAGCGTTGACTGCCCCTGATCATGTCCGAAGGAGGACGATGTCCGCGCCCGCGCCCGCCGCCGAAGTGCTCGGCGACCGCACCGACGGCGCGAAGCTGCGATTCAACGGGCTGGGCCGCACCTTCGGCGCGCACGTCGTGCTCCACGGCATCGACCTCGACGTCGAACCGGGCGAGCTCGTCGCGGTCCTCGGCGCCTCCGGCTCGGGCAAGTCGACGCTGTTGCGCATCGCGGGAGGGCTCGACGCCGCCACGACCGGCGCCGTCACCCTCGACGACGAGCCGATCACCGGCGTCGACCCGCGCATCGCGATCGGGTTCCAAGAGCCGCGCCTGCTGCCCTGGCGGTCTGTGGCCGACAACATCGCGCTCGGCCTGCCCCCCGCGCTGCCGCGCGCTGAACGCACCGCCCGCATCTCCGAGCTGCTGCGCCTGATCGGGCTCACCGACTTCGCCTCCCACCGGCCGCGCGAGATCTCCGGCGGCATGGCCCAACGCACCTCGCTGGCCCGCGCGCTCGCACGCCGTCCCGAAGTACTGCTGCTGGACGAGCCGTTCGGGGCACTGGACGCCCTGACCCGGCTGCGGATGCAGGATCTGCTGCTCTCCGTGCTGGCCGAGGCACCCACGACCACGCTGCTGGTGACGCACGACGTCGACGAGGCCCTGCAGCTGGCCGACCGCATCATCGTCCTCGGCGCCGACGCCGGCACGGCCGGCGCCCGCATCCAACAGCTCGTCGTCGTTCCCGGAGAACGACCGCGCGATCGCGGTTCGGCGGAACTCGCCGAGCTGCGCGCGCGCCTGCTCGGCGCGCTCGGCATCGACCGGCACGCCCACTGACGCGGGGCTTCGTGCCCCACCTCCTCACAGCACACAGCAAACGAAAGGCACCACCATGTCTCGAACTCGCCGTCTCGTCGGCGTCGCCGCCGGCACGATCGTCGCCGCGCTCGCCCTGTCCGGGTGCGTCGCCGGGGAGAGCTCCTCCTCCGACGACTCCACCGGCGACACCTCGACCACGATCAAGATCGACTGGGCGACCTACAGCCCCCTGAGTCTGATCGTGAAGGACCAGGGGTGGCTCGAGGACGAGGGCTACACCGTCGAATGGGTGCAGTCGCTCGGATCCGCGAAGGCGAACGAGGCGCTGCGCTCCGGCGCCGTCGACTTCGGCTCGACCGCCGGCTCGGCCGCGCTGCTGGCCCGCGCCAACGGGGCGCCGCAGCAGATCGTCGACGTCGTCGGCCAGCCGGAGTGGACGGCGCTGGTCGTGCCCGCCGACTCCGACATCACCTCGGTCGCCGATCTGAAGGGCAAATCCGTGGCCGCGTACCTCGGCACCGACCCGTACTACTTCCTGGTGCAGGCTCTCGACGAGGCCGGCCTCTCGATCGACGACGTGACGGTGCAGAACCTCGCGCACGCCGACGGCTGGGCGGCTCTGCAGAGCGGATCGGTCGACGCCTGGGCGGGCCTCGACCCGATCATGGCCTCCGCGGAGGCATCCGGCGCGACGCTGCTCTACCGCAACATCGACTTCAACTCGTACAGCGTGCTCAACGCGAGCGAGTCCATCATCGACGACCACCCCGAGATCGTGCAGGCCGTCGTCGACGCCTACGAGCAGGCCCGCGCCTGGGCCGTCGCGAACCCCGAGGAGACCGCTCAGATCCTCGCGACCGCGGCGAACATCGACCTGTCGGTCGCCGAGACCGTGGTGAACGAGCGCTCCGGCTTCGACGTCGACCCGGTGCCGGGCGACACGCTGGCCGCCGTGCTGGCCCCGATCGGCGCCATCCAGGTCGTCAACGGCGACGTGGACAGTCAGGACGACATCGACACGGCCCTGAGCGAGCTGTTCGCCTCGCAGTTCGCGCAGCAGGCCACGAGCTGACCCGAGAGGACCCGAACGATGAGCACGACCGGTGTCGATCCGTCGACCGCGACCGAGAAGCCCTCCGCGATCACGGGCAGGAGCCCGCTGTCCCGCCGCGGCGTCCGCGTCGCGATCGGCGCGGCACTGCCGGTCGTGCTCATCGCGCTCTGGTTCCTGCTGACCCTGCCCGGCGCGGAGCTCATCCCCTCCTACAAGCTGCCGAGCCCGCAGTCGGTGTGGGAGGCGGCGGTGACCCTGGCCGATCGCGGCGAGCTGTGGCAGTTCACCGCGATCTCGGTGCAGCGCGTGCTCATCGGCTTCGCCGTCGGCGCGACGCTGGGGGTCACGATCGGGGGCGTGGTCGGCCTGTCCCGGTTCTGGGACCTCGGCCTCTCCCCCACGCTCGGCATCATCCGCGCGGTCCCCAGCCTGGCCTGGGTGCCGCTGTTGATCGTCTGGTTCAGCATCGGCGAGGAGTCCAAGATCATCCTCATCGCCATCGGCGCGTTCTTCCCCGTGTTCACGACCGTCTCGGTCGCGCTGCGGCACGTCGATCCGCACCTGGTCGAGCTCGGGCGCTCGTACGGGTTCGGCGGCGTTCGGCTGTTCTTCACCGTCCAGCTGCCTGCCGTGCTGCCCTCTCTGTTCGCCGGCCTTCGGCTCGCGCTCGTGCAGGCCTGGCTGTTCCTGGTGGCCGCCGAGCTGATCGCGGCGTCCATGGGTCTCGGCTTCCTGCTCACCCGCGGCCAGTCCAACGGCCGGGTCGACCAGATCGTGCTCGCCATCATCCTGCTGGCGGTGCTGGGCAAGATCACCGACTCGATCCTCGCCCTCGTGGACCGCTGGGCGGTGCGTCGCTGGGGCTGACCGCCACCAGCAGCGACGGCCGGAACCGGCCACGGCACGGTCACCTGCGAAACGCATTCCGTTCATCTCCCGTTCTGATGCGCTCGGCAGCGTGGGCGGGTGCGTATCTCCGTTCGTCCGCTCATCGCCGCCGCCGCCGTCACGGTCCTGGCCGCCGCCGGCGCGACCGCTCTGCCCGTCGCCGCCTCGGCCGCCTCGACCGCCGACGTGAGGATCACGGAGTTCGCCTACGGCGGCCTCATCTCGGACTCCAGCACCGACGGCGACGGCGAATACGTCGAGATCACGAACCTCGGCGACACCTCGGTGGACATGACGGGATGGTCGTACAACACGAGCAGCACCGCCGGCGGCGTCGACCTGTCCGAGATGGGCGCCCTGGACCCCGGCGAGTCGGCGATCATCACCGACGTCACCCCGGCGGAGTTCCGCACCGACTGGGGTCTGACCGAGGCGGTCGGCGTCGTCAACGACGACTCCGTCACCCTCAACAAAGGCCCCAAGACGATCT
Organism: Microbacterium sp.; assembly: GCA_047606965.1. Taxonomy (GTDB): domain Bacteria; phylum Actinomycetota; class Actinomycetes; order Actinomycetales; family Microbacteriaceae; genus Microbacterium. The sequence continues at coordinate 5,533 of JASGDW010000296.1, read as the reverse complement.
ACCTCCTCGACGCGGACGCCGCCGTCGCCGACTCCGTGAGCTACGCCTCCGGCTTCTTCGACGGCAAGGGCCAGTCGGCGTGGGTCGACGCCGATCATGTCGGCGCGATGTCCGACACCACCGGCTGGACCGTCTCCACCGTCGGCGACCAGGAGGACAGCTGGACCAGCGCCGCCGGCGCCGTCGGCTCCCCCGGCATCTCCTCGCTCGCGGCCCTGTCGAGCGCGGCGGCGAACGTGAAGATCACGGAGTTCGCCTACGGCGGCCTCATCTCCGACTCCAGCACCGACGGCGACGGCGAATACGTCGAGGTGACCAACGTCGGCCGGACCCCCGTGGACATGACCGGCTGGTCCTACAACACGGCGGACTCGGCCAGCGACGCGGTGTCCCTCTCGGGACTCGGGACCCTGGACCCCGGAGAGTCGGCGCTGGTCACCGACGTCACACCGGACGAGTTTCGCACCGAGTGGGGCTTGAGCGACACCGTGGAGGTCGTCAACGACGGCTCCGTCACCCTCAACAAGGGCCCGAAGACGATCTACCTCCTCGACGCCACCGACACCGCCGTCGACTCCGTGAGCTACGCCTCCGGCTTCCTCTCCGGCAAGGGCCTGTCCGCCTGGGTCGACGCCGAACATCTGGGCGCGATGTCCGACACCACCGGCTGGACCGTCTCCACCGTCGGCGACCAGGAGGACAGCTGGACCAGCGCCGCCGGCGCCGTCGGCTCGCCCGGCGCCTCGACGTTCGGCATCCACACCGCGGCCTTCGTGCAGACCGGTTCCGACGAGGACGACGACGATTCGACGTCCACGACCGACCCGAACTACGCGGACATCGTCATCAACGAGATCAGTTCCGACAACGATGATCTGGGCTACACCGCGCTGCCGGATCTCGAGGACGGCATCGAGCTCTACAACACCGGCGACGAAGACGTGAGCCTGGAAGGCTGGACGCAGATCGACAGCGGCTCCGCCGACTCGGCGACGGTCTTCTCCGACCGTCTCTACGTGGACGGCGCGCTCGCGACCACGATCCCCGCCCACGGCTACGGCGTCTTCGAGTCCGGGGCGGGCCTGTCGAGCGGCGGGGACTCGGTGAAGATCTACACCGCCGACGGCACGCTCGTCGACCAGGTCGACTACGACGCCGGCCAGGCGGGCGTGGACGAGACCGTCAACACCGACGGCGCCTATCAGGCGCTGGCCGCCTGTCCCGACGGCTCCGACGCGTTCCTGGAGGTGACCACGGCGAGTTTCGGTGCGTCGAACGCCACCGCCTGCGCCACCGGCGTCACCCCCCTGAGCGACGACTCGACGCAGGCCGAAGCCGACTGCGACACCGAGGACGCGGGTGACGACGCCGGCACCGTCCCAGCGGAGGTCGTGGAGTGGCCGGGCAGCGCGGAGGTGTCGACCATCGACACCGAGTGCGAATGGGTGACGACCCTCTCGGGCCAGGACCTCAGCGGCCTCGCCTTCGACCCGAACGACCCGGATGTGCTCTACGCGGTCAAGAACAAGAGCCACGTCTGGCGTCTGGTCAAGGACGAGGACGGCGACTGGGTGAAGGACACCACCAACGGCTGGAGCGACGGCAAGGACCTCCGCTTCCCCGACGGTTCCGGCCTGCCCGACTCCGAGGGCCTCACCGTGGGCTCCGACGGGATGCTCTACATCACGACCGAACGCGACAACGCCGATTCCAGCGTGCCGCTCGACTCGATCCTGCAGTTCGACCCCGATACCGCCGACACCACGATCTCGGCGACGAACCAGTGGGTGCTCACAGACGACCTCGGCTTCAGCGCCGACGACTCGGCGGACGCGAACCTCGGCTTCGAGGGCGTCGCGTACGTGCCCGACGGCGAGCTCGTCGCGCAGGGCTTCCGCACCGACAGCGGTGAGCTCTACGACCCTGCGGACTACCCGGACAAGGTCTCGGACGGCGTCTTCTTCGGCGCCATCGAGAAGGACGGGCACCTGCACGCCTACGTGCTCGACGCCGACGGCGGCTACGAGCGGCTCGCCGACATCGACAGCGGCCTGGCGGGCGTCATGGACGCCGCATACGACGCGGACCTGGGCGCGATCTGGGCGCACTGCGACAACACGTGCGACAACACCACCGCGGTGCTCGCCATCGGCGACGACGGTCATTTCGCGGTGCAGACGTACTACGCCGCGCCGGCGGGTCTGCCGGACTACAACCTCGAGGGCTTCGCCGTGGCACCCGCCTCGACGGCTGTGGACGGTCAGCGTCAGGTCCTGTGGACCGATGACGGCAACCGCTACGGACACTCACTGTGGGCGGGCACGCTGCCGGTCGATCTCGGAGCCGACTACAACGTCGCGCTGACGGCCACGGCGACGACCGTGTCGCCAGGCGACCAGATCACGGTCACGGCGAGCGGCCTCACCTCCGGCGAGGAGTACACCCTGACGCTGCACTCCGACCCGGTGCTCTTCGGGAGCGGGGTCGCCGGCTCTGACGGGACGCTCACGCTGACCGGGCTCATCCCGATCGGCACCTCCGTCGGCGCGCACACCATCACGATCGCGCTGACCTCGGACCCGAGCATGACCTTCGCCACGCTCGCGCTGGAGGTCGTGGCCACGGCGACCGCGACGACCGCCGACACGACGGACGCCGTCGCCGCCGCCGATTCCCTCGCGAGCACCGGCGGCGCGGACTGGCGCCCGTGGAGCGTGGGTGCCGGCGTCCTGGTGCTGCTCGGCGCCGGCCTGGTGCTGGCCGGACGCCGCTTCTGGCACCGCCGCTCCGCCTGACCCGGCGGGCACGGCCGGTGCGGTTTCTCGCGGAGGCGGGTCGTGCTCGTTCGGCGGGGTCGGGCCGTGGATACCAGGGCCGAGGTTCGTCACGAGTTCGAAGGCACGACTGCCCTCGCCCACGCGCTCACGGCGTGAAGCGCCTCCGCGCCTCGACGGTGGTCGGGGTGAAGAAGTTGACGAGGTTGCCGTCGGGGTCGCGGAACAGGAGCGACCGGTTGCCCCACGGCATGGTCGTCGGCTCGTTGACGAACACGTCCACGACGTCGCGAAGCGCCGGATAGATCGCGTCGACGTCATCGACGAGGAAGTCGAGCGTCACGGACCGGTTGGCGCGTGCTTCGGCGGCGTTCTCGCCGAGCAGCGGGACAGTGGCCGCACTCGCGATCGCGAGCGTGCCGGAGTCGGTGCGCAGCTCCGCGAACAGCGGATGCAACCGCACTGCGGTGACGCCGGTGATCTTCTCGTAGAAGGCGACCAGGTGATCGACATCGTCGGTGACGATGCGGGTGGCTGCGAACTGCATGGGGGTCTCCTCGCGTCGATGTTGTTGCCCTACGGCCCGACGATATGACGAATACCGGGCGATTTCAGCCCTGTATTGCGGAAGAATGAGGACGTGCCGACTGCGACGTCCCGTGTGCTGCAGCTTCTGGAGCTGCTCCAGTCTGCGGAGATCCGGAGCGTCACCGAGCTCGCAGACCGGCTCGAGGTGCACGAGCGCACCGTGCGCCGCTATGTGCAGCATCTGCTGGACCTGGACGTCCCCGTGGAGTCGGTGCGCGGCCGCTACGGCGGCTACCGCCTGGCGGCCGGATACCGCATGCCGCCACTGATCCTCAGCGACGAGGAGGCTGTCGCGGTCGTCCTCGGTCTGAGCCGCGCTCAGACGACGTCCGAGGCGCCGGACCTCGCGGCGCAGATCGCGTTGGCCAAGATCCGGCGCTCTCTCCCCGCGGCGTCGCTCAGCCGTCTCGGCACGCTCCTCGGGGCCGCGTCGGAGTCTCCCCTGTTTACCGACTCTCCCGAGGCCGGCGTCCTGCTGGCCGTCTCCGACGCCGTACGGGAGCGAAGACCTCTCGAGCTGCGCTACCGCGACGCCGATGACACGCCCTCGCGACGCACGGTGCATCCCTACGAGCTGGCCGTGCGCTCCGGCCGGTGGTATCTGCGCGCGCTGGATGTCGACCGACAGGAGGAACGCACCTTCCGCGTCGACCGCATCCGCGGTGCCCGGACGCTGGCCGGCGTCTTCGCTCCTGCGGCGGGCGACGCGCTCCCCCATCTCGACGAACGATTCGCCGTCGCGGACTATCGCTGGCGGGTGCTGCTGCGCATCCGCGCGACCGAGAAGCGGATCCGGACGCACCTTCCCGAGAGCGTCGCCGTCGTGCAGCCGCTCGACGCTCCGGATGGCGAGCACGCGGAACCCTGGCACCGTGTCGAGATCCACGCCAAACGCCTCGACTGGCTCCCCGCCGTCATCGGCCGCCTGGACGGCGACGTGGTCATCGACGCACCGGAGGAGCTCCGCGAGATCTTCAGAACCACGGCGGCACGGCTGCTCCGCATCGCGGACGCCGCGGACATCGTGTAGCCCTCGCCCTCACGTGCCCCTCGCGAACCACCGGGCCGGTCGATGATCCGCAGCCAGGTTCCATCGGACTGCCGGCGGACGATCTGCACCCGTCCGTCCGCCCGTGCCGTCGGACAGCCGGGTCGAGGTCGCCGAAGGAGAGCGTGGGCAGCGGTTCCCCGCTCGACGCCGGATTCTCGAGGACGGGGCGACGACCGCGCATCGCCTTCGAGGGCAGCGACCCCGCAACGCTGCTTCGCCTGGCCGACCGCGGTCTCGGGACCACGGTGCTGCCCGCGGAGGAGCAGACAGAGGACGACCCCGAAGACCTTCAGGAGACACCGTTCACCGATCCCGCGATGCGAACCCGGCTCGCCCTCGCGTGGCGGGCAGAAGCACTCCTCGCTCCGGCGGAGAAGACGCTGATCGAAGACGTCACCCGCGCGATCCGAGCCACAGGCCGAGGGTCGCCGGATCGGATCTACCATGGACCCCGCACTGCTCCAGCACACCCTCGCCGCATTCCCCGATGACGGCGCACGAAACACGTTCGTCTCCGGCAACGCGTGCACGCCGTTCCGGATCTGACGAGGTCTGCCCTCCCAGGCCGCCGCCCGGGTTCAGCCGATGAAGATCGGCGCCGCCCTTCTCAAAGACGGTCGTCTCACTGTCCGCCGATGAGCATCGTCTCCTCCTTCGACTCACCCTCCCGCCGGCACGAATCCCTGCGGTGGCGACGGGTGGACGCCGTCGAAGGTGATGCGCAGTTCGCTCGGTCCGCGCAGCAGTGCGTTGCGGCGGTAGGGCGGCGGGTCGACGACGAGCTTGGGGTTGATGAGCCGGCGGAACAGCGTTGCGAGCGCGATCTGCGTTTCCAGGCGTGCCAGTGGTGCGCCGAAGCAGGCGTGGATGCCGGCGCCGAAACCGAGATGATCGTTGCCGGTGCGGTGCGGGTCGAACCGGTCGGGTTCGGTGAAGTGGCGGGGGTCACGGTTCGCCGCAGCCCATGCGATCCACACCGGCGATCCGGCAGGGATTGTGATGCCGGCGATATCGACGTCGGCGAGGGCGATGTACTTCGGAGTGACCTGCGCCGGCGGTTCGACGCGGATGAGTTCCTCGAACACCTGCGCGATGGTGTGGGGGTTGTCGTGGATCAGGT
>JASGDW010000295.1:0-15544 GCA_047606965.1 Microbacterium sp. | reverse complement strand
GTCCGCGGTGATGTCGATGCCCACGGCCACCAGGGTCTTCACGGCCGCCGCCTGGAGGTCGTCGGACATCGTCAGCAGACCGTTCTGCGTGGTCTCGTCCGTGACGATCAGGCTCACCTGCTTGTTGAACGCGTACAGCTGCTGGTCGTAGTCGTAGTTGTTGTCCTTGCCGTAGTCGTCGACCGTCAGGCTCGTCGCCCCCTCCGGGTCGGCCAGGGCGTCCTTCCAGCCCTTGATGATCGCGACCAACGCGGCCTCCAGCTCGTCCGGCTGGTTCTGGATCGCGTCGTCGGTCGCGACGATCGACTCCGCCACCAGGGCCATGCCCGAGTCCGCGAGCTTCAGCTCCACTGCGTCGAGACCGGCGGAGTCCAGGATGTAGGTCCCCGCGGTCGTGTAACCGAGGTAACCGTCCACCTGTCCGGTCGTGAGCTGGTCGGTGCCGGTGAAGGGCACGACCGTCACCTCGTCCGCCGAGATCCCCACCTGCTCGAGATAGGCGCTGAAGACCGCGCTGTTGTAGTCGGCGACCGCGATGGTCTTGCCGATCATGTCCTCGGGGGTCTCGATGGGGTCGTCCCCGATCGACATGATCGAGAAGGGGTTGACCTGGTACTCGGTCGCGATGATCTTGACGGCGGCGCCCTCCTCGATGGCGGTGGCGGTGGCCACGGAGCCGCTGATCCCGATCAGGGCCTGGCCGGTGGTGACCGCGGCCTCGGCGCTCACGGCGGAGGAGCCGCCCGCCGTGAGCGTCACGTCGTCGAACCCGGCGTCGGCGAAGTAGCCGTTCTCGACGGCGTAGTACTCGCCGGCGAACTCGGTGTTCTTCAGATATGAGAGCTGGATGTTCAGCGAGCCGTAATCGGCGGCCTCGCCCGTCGAGTCCGACGACGCCGCGCCGGAGCAGCCGGTCAGGGCCAGGACGGAGATGCCCACGACGACGGCCGCGAACGGTGCGGTGCGGCGGCGGAAGATGGATGGTGCGGACACGGTTCTCTCCTTGCTCGGGTGTGACCCGGACGACCGCCTCGTGGCCGCCGGAGTGCAGGATGTCTCACGGGCCGCCAGAGAAGGTGCGCGCGGCCTCGGCTTCCATGAAACAGGGACCGACCAGCGGTTGCGACGTACGATCGCCCGAGATCCCGCAGCGCTGCCCGGATGGACTTTGGTCCGATGGAGGACAACGTTTCCGGCACGTTTCGAGACCCTTACGCGCCCGCGCACACCCGGTCCGGTGGAGCAGAATAGAGGACCACGATGCGACTCCGCGACCTTGTGCACACCGACCGGATCGAGCTGTCGGTGGTCTATGCGCCGGAGGGCGCGCTGGAGCAGACCGTGACCGGCGCGTACATCACGGACCTGCCCGACCCGTCCCGGTTCCTGTCCGTGGGGGACGTCGTGCTCACCAGCGGGATGTGGTATTCGTCGGCGGCGGATGCCGACCGCTTCGTCGCCGCGCTGACCCGCCAGCACGTCGTCGCGCTCATCGTCGGGCTCGTCCACCTCGGCCATCTGCCCGACGACCTGCTGGAGGCGTGCCGTCGGCAGCGTCTGACGCTGACGACGATCTCCAACACCGTCTCGTTCAAGGCCGTCGCCGACGCGATCGCCGCGGCGCAGGCCGGCGCCGCCACGGGGCTCGCGGCCAAGGGCCAGCGGCTGAGCGCCGCACTGGCCGAGCACCTCGCGCGCGGCGAGAGCGCCGAGGTCATCCTGCGCGACTTCCGCGACGAGTTCGAGATCGACTGCTGGCTGATGGACGCCATCGGCACCGTCGTGGGCGGGGTCGGGCCGCTGCCGTCGCGGGAGGAGACCGGTCGCATCTGGAACGCCATGCTCGGGCACGACCGCCCCTCGCCGCTGATGCTGCCGGCGGCCGATCACGAGTCGGCGAGCGCGGTCACCTGCTGGCCGGTGACCCGGCCGTCCCACGATGTCATCGGCTACTTCGTCTGCCGCGGCGACCAGTCCCGGCTCGTCGAGGGCGTGCCCATCGTCGTCGATGCGGTCATCGGCGCGCTCCGCGTGGATCTCGAGGTCTCGGCGCGCTGGCGGCAGGCCAGTCACAGCCACGTCTCCGACCTCGTGCGGGTTCTCGTCGAGGACGCCGTCTCACCCGGTGAGCTCTCGGCGCGGATGCGTCTCGAGGGTCTCGATCCGCAGCAGCCCACGAGCGTCGCGATCGCCGAGGTCGCCGACCGCCGGTTCCCCCCGGAGGCCGTGCTGGAGATGATCTACCGGTTGTTCGCCGGCGACCGGGTGCGGGTGGTGGGCTGCGTCACCCAGGGCCGTGTGACCCTTCTGCTCAACGGCGAGCTTCCGGAGGAAGGCCTGGGCGCGGCGCCGTTGCCGGAAGCGGAGGAATGGCTGCCGCTGCTGGGCGGGCGGCAGGTGCGCATCGGCGTCAGCGACGCGCACCCCGGCGTCGGGCGGCTGTCCGCGTCCGTCGTCAGCGCGGGCGAGCGCCTGCGGGCCGCACGCGGGGCGAGTCCGGTCGTGATCTGCTCGTCCAGCGAGCTGCGCACGCATCGTGCGCTGCTGGCCGAGGTGGGCGAGCGGACGCTCAACGGCTTCGCAGGCGACCTGCTGGGACCGTTGATCGACTATGATGCACGGCACGGCGCCGACCTCGTGGAGACGCTGCGGGTGTTCCTGCAGAACACCGGCGCCTGGCAGGAGTCGGCCAGACAGCTCCATCTGCACACCAACACCCTGCGCTACCGCATCTCGCGAGTGGAGGAGCTGACGGGGCGCACGATGAGCCGGATGGACGATCGCGTCGACTTCTATCTCGCGCTGGAGGCGATCGCCCCCGCGGCGGACTCGTCGAAGAACACGCAGTTCAACCCGTAGGAGCGGGCATCCGGGCGAAGCACCATGGCGGGGCCGGTGACCTCCTGGACGACGACCTCGGTCGTGTAGTGCACCTCGGCGGCGGTCACGTGCCCGGCGTAGGCGGCGGCCGCCTGGTCCTTCACTCCGGCGCTGGCGTGCAGATGCACCACGGTGCCGGTCTCGGATGCGGCGATCGACCCGAGCCCGACCCCTTCCAGGTAGCGCGTCTCGACCGTGGCCGGCAGCGGCCGCTCGGGGTCGGCGACCTCATCGCGGCTCGCGATGAGCGACATCGTGCGGAAGGCCCCGAAGAACTGCACGAGTCCCTGCGCGAGCCCGACGCGGCCGCACCACGCGGTCAGAGCGCCGATCAGTTCCTCACCGGGCTCGAGCACGAGGACCCATCGGCGGCCGACGCCGAGCTCCGCCTCACGCATCGCGGTCCGCCCCCGCCGCGACCGCCGCATCGACCTCGGCGATCCATCCGTCGATGCGGTCGGGGGCGGCGAAGCTGGAGCGGAACGAGTTGCACGCCAACGCGGCGACCTGGTCGACGCTCAGGCCCAGCTGCTCGGTGACGGCGGCCATGTTGTCCTCGATGTACCCGCCGAAGTAGGCGGGGTCGTCGCTGTGCACGCTGACGCGCAGCCCCTCCTCCAGCATCGCCGGGAGCGGATGGTCGCGCAACGACGGCGGCGCCGTGTGCAGCGCGAGGTTGGAGAGCGGGCACACGGTCAGGGGCAGTTCGCGCTCCCGCAGGACCTGCACGAGCTCGGCGTCCTCGAGGGCGCGGTTGCCGTGATCGACGCGCTCGACGCCGAGCAGGTCGATCGCCTCCCAGACGTATTCGGGCCCGCCCTCCTCCCCTGCGTGCGCGACACGGTGCAGGCCCTCCGCGCCGGCACGGGAGTAGACGTCGGTGAACAGCGACGGCGGGTAGCCGACCTCGGCCGAGTCCAGTCCCACCCCGATGATCCGTTCCCGGAAGCGCAGCGCCGTCTCCAGGGTCTGCATCGCGGCGTCTGGGCCGAGGTCGCGCAGGAAGCACATGATCAGCTCGGCCGACATCCCGTCGCGACGGGCGTCGTCCAGCGCCGCGCCGAGGCCGTCGAACACCGCCTCGGCCGGCACGCCGCGGCCGAGGTGGGTCTGCAGGTCGAAGAAGATCTCGGCATGTCGCACGCCGGCGGCGCCGGCACGACGCAGGTACTGGGCGCCCAGGTCGTGGAAGTCCTCCGCCGTGCGCAACACCCCGACGTGCTCGTAGTAGACGTCGAGGAAGTCGCCCAGCTGCGAGAACACATAGCGCTGCCGCAGCGTCTCGGGGTCGTAGGTGGGCAGGGGGATGCCGTTGCGGCGCGCGACCCGCACCAGCAGTTCCGGCTCGAGCGTTCCTTCGATGTGCACATGCAGTTCGGCAAGGGGCAGCATGCTCCGAGCAAACCACGCCGCCGCAGCCGCATGCTTCGGAGGATCCACTGAGAATCGTCGCCGCCGCGACGGCCCGGCGTGTGCGGATGGCCAGGATCCGTCGCCGCGGTGACACCGCAGAAACGTCCCGTTAACGCCTCGGGGGAAACCCCCATCGGGTCGCGTGCGAGACATCGCGGACTTGGGGCGATCGCACATGGCCCGCTCTCCCGTCGTCCGGTGTACTGGGCGGATGACGGTGGATCCGATGGCGCCCGCGCGCGGCGGGGAGGTCGATCTGGTGCTGCGCGGCGGGCGGGTGCTCGACGGTTTCGGCTCGGCGGCGGAGGTCGCCGACGTCGCGATCGACGGCGACCGGATCGTCGCCGTCGCGCCGCGCCTGACCGTGACCGGCCGTCGCGAGCTCGACGTCGACGGACTCTTCGTCGCCCCCGGGTTCATCGATCCGCACACCCACTCCGACGTCGTGCCGCTGATGGCGCAGCCCCAGCCGTTCAAGCTCTTCCAGGGCGTCACCACGGAGATCGTCGGCAACTGCGGGAACTCCGCCGCGCCGCTCGTGGACGAGCGGACCGTGCGGCTGCACGCGCCGATCTCCAGCACCGCGGCGGCGGGCGTCGGCTCGCATCCGCGCAGCTTCGCCGACTACCTCGACGAGATCGAAGCGGCCGGCCCCACGAACCACGTCGCCTCGCTCGTGGGCCACCACACCCTGCGGATGAGCGCGAACGGAATGACCGAGGATCTCGGCGAGGGGGCGCTGCGGCGCATGGTCGAGCTGGCCGATGCGGCGTTCGCCGACGGCGCCTTCGGCCTGTCCACCGGGCTGATCTACGCGCCGGGCGGCTTCGCCGCCCCCTCCGAGGTGGAGGAGCTCGCGCGGGTCGCCTTCCACTGGAACCGGCCCTACGCCACCCATATGCGCGACGAGGGCAACGGCCTGGCGGAGTCGGTGGCCGAGACGCTGAAGGTCGCGCAGCGCAGCGGGGTGCGCGTGCAGGTCTCGCACTGCAAGGCGGCGGGGCGGGCCAATCACGGACGCGGACCGGAGTTGCTCTCGCTGCTGCACGCCGGGCGGGATGCGGGCATCGACGTCTACGGCGACCAGTACCCCTACACCACCGGTGAGAGCTTCCTCGGCGCCCTGCTGCCGGCGGCGTTGCACGAGGGAGGCCCGTCGGAGCTCGTCGAGCGGCTGGCGGACCGTCCCCGCCGCGACGAGTGGCTCGCCGCGGCGGAGGCCGGGGCGACCGGCGCCGCGCGCGCCGGGGCCTGGCACCAGACCACGCCGGACGGGATCATGATCAGCATGCACCGCGATCCGGCGCTGACCGGCCGCACGCTGGCCGAGGTCGCACACGAGCGCGGCGCGGCGCCGTGGGACGCCCTGTGCGATGTCGTCGCGGCCGACCCGGCGTCGATGATGGTCTACGAGTTGATGAGCGAGGAGGATGTGGCCGCCATCCTGTCCGATCCGCTCATCGCGATCGGATCGGACAACTCGGTGCCGGTCGGCTACGCTCATCAGCGCGGCTGGGGCTGTTTCCCGACGGTGCTGGGCACGTACGTGCGCGAACGTGGGATCCTCACCGTCGAGGAGGCCGTCCGGAAGATGACCTCGATGACGGCGCGCCAGTTCGGACTCGTCGGACGCGGCTATCTCGCCCCGGGCGCGATCGCCGACGTCGTCGTGTTCGACCTGGGCGCGGTCGGGCACGCCGGACGACCGGCCGAGCCGTGGGCGCGGCCCAGCGGCATCCCGTTCGTGGTGCTCGCCGGCACCCTCGCCGTCGACGACGGCGTGTTCAGCGGCCGCCGCGACGGGCGCGTGCTGCGGGCCGGACGACCCGAGCCGGCGCGGTGACCGCGACCCCGCCCGCGCAGACGGCACACGAAGACGAAGGAGACGGAATGCAGACATTGCACGGCGTGCGGGTGTGGGACGGCGAGACCGACCTGGGAGGATGCGACATCAGCTGGGCGGAGGACCGCATCGTCGCCGTGGCGGCGAGCGCCCCCGACACCCCCTCGTGCGGTCTCTCGCTCATCCCCGGGCTCGTGGACACGCACGTGCACCTGGACACGGACGCGATCACCCCGCGAATCGACCGGGCGTGGGCGATCGTCACCCCTCCTGAGGAACGTTCGCTGCACGTGCTCGCGCATGCGCAGACCGCCATGCGCCACGGCGTGACGACGCTCCGGGACCTCGCCTCGGAGTCGGCTCACTTCGCGGTCAGCCGGGTGCTGGAATCCGGCGTCGTGACCGGTCCGCGGCTGCTGACGGCGGGCCCGGTGGGGATGACCGCCGGGCACGGCGACCTGTTCACGCCACCGCACTATCCGCACCGCCCGCCGGTGGCCGACAGCCCGGACGAGTGCCGACGGCTCGTGCGGCAGTGGGCGCGGGCCGGCGCCCACGCCATCAAGCTGTACACGAGCGGAGGCGTCCTCTCGATGGGGGACCGGGTGGAGTGGCGCAACCAGACCGACGCCGAGCTCGCCGCGACGGTCGACGAGGCGCACGCGCTCGGCATGCTCGTCGCGGCGCACTCGCACACCTCCGCTGGGGTCGAGCGGGCGCTCGCGGCGGGCGTCGACTCGATCGAGCACGGCACCGACATGACGATCGCGCAGATGGAGACGATCGCCGAGCGGCGGATCCCCGTGGCGCCGACGCTGCTGATCCACGACCGGATACACGAGCGCGCCGAGGAGATCCCGACGCCGTCGCGGCAGAAGTCGTCCGCGCTGGAACAGGCACGGGAGCGGACGCTGCGGGAGGCCGGACGACGCGGTGTGCGGTTCGTGCTCGGCACGGACGCGAACGGCGTGTTCACACGGTTCGGCGAGCAGATGACCGAGGTGCGGATCATGGCGCGACGGCTGGGCTGGGATGCCGAGCGCGCGCTGACGGCCGCCACGAGCGACGCCGCCGACGCGATCGGGATGGGCGAGCGCATCGGCCGCATCCGCCCGGGCTGGGCCCCCGACATGGTCCTGATGGCGGGCACCCCCTGGCGGGAGATCGCGGAGCTCGACACGGCGCGGATCCGCGCGGTGGTCTCACGCGGCAAGGTCGTCTCCGGCGCTCTGCCCGGTCAGGCCGCGGCATGAGCATCCATCTGCTCACCGCCGACGTCGTCGTCCCGATGAACCCCGCCCTCGACGTGCTCGCCGACGCGGGAGTCGCCATCGAGGGCGACACGATCGTCGCCGTCGGCACGGCCGCCGAGCTCACCGCCGCCCACCCGGGCGCACCGCGACGCCACCTCGCCGACCGCGTCCTGCTGCCCGGCCTGATCAATGCCCACCACCACTCCGGCCTGCTGCGCGGCACGGCGGAGCATCTGCCGGTGTGGGAGTGGCTCCGGCTGCACATCGACCCGATGCACCGGGTGCTCCAGCCCGAGGACGCGGAGGCCGCCGCCTGGCTCTGCTACGCCGAAGGGCTGCTGTCGGGCACCACGACCGTCGTCGACATGTGGCGCTACATGGACGGCGCGGCGCGCGCCGCAGACGCGCTCGGAGGCCGCGTCGTGACCGTGAACTACGTCGGCGAGCATCCGGACTACGACTACTTCGACACGCTCGACGACAACGAACGCATGCTGCGCGAGTGGTCGGGCCACGACCGCGTCATGCCCTGGGTCGGTCTGGAGCATCCCTTCTACGCCGACCAGGCCGGGCAGCGGCGCGCGATCGCCCTGGCGCAGCGGTACGACACGGGGCTGTACACGCACTGCAGCGAGTCGGAGCTCGACGTGCGGATCTTCGCCGAGCGCATGGGCGCTCGGCCGATGGCGGCGCTGGATCGGCTCGGCTTCTTCGACACGCCGCGCACGATGATCGCGCACGCCGTGTGGCTCGACGCCGACGAGATCGCCCTGATCGCGGCGCGGGAGGCGAGCGTCTCGCACAACCCGGTCAGCAACATGAAGCTCGCCAGCGGCTTCGCGCCCGTCGCCGAGCTGCTCGCGGCCGGCGTCGCGGTGGGGCTCGGCACGGACGGCGAGAAGGAGAACAACAACCTCGACATGTTCGAGGAGATGAAGGTCGCCTCGCTCATGGGCAAGCTCCGGGCGATGGATGCGGCGGCCATGGACTCCTGGCAGGTGCTGCGGATGGCGACCACCGGCGGGGCGCGGGCGATCCGGCAGGAAGCACGGCTCGGGTCGCTCGAGCCGGGCAAGCAGGCGGATCTGGTCGCGGTGCGCAGCGACACCCCGCGGATGACGCCGCTGGTCCCGTCCGGGGAGTACGCGAACGTCCACCACAACCTCGTGCACGCCGTGCGCGGCGGCGACGTCGATCTGACGATGGTCGCCGGCCGGGTCGTGGTCGACGACGGCGAGCTGGTCTCCGCGGATCTCGCGGAGATCATCGAGCGGGCGCGTGCCCGGGTGCCCGCGCTGTTCGCGCGACGGAGCGCCTACCTCGCGTCCGTCGACGAGCCTGGAGGGCTGTTCCACGGATCGTGACGGGCCCGCGCTGCGGCCGTTGGCCGGCGAGGCGCGATGGCGACATGATGGACGAGCCCACCCGCGTCGGCGAAGGAGCACCGTGACGACCTACCTGCCATTCCCGCGGCCCACCGGCGACCCCGCGCACATGCGGGTGCAGCACGGGCTGCTCCGCTTCGTGCGGGAGGCCGCGGCCCGGCGCGCGCCGCTGCCGGGGGAGCACGAGCTCACCGCGCGCCTGGGGTGCACCCGGCAGCAGCTACGCAACGCCATGTCCGCGCTGGAGGCCCAGGGCATCGTGCGTCGCCGGCAGGGGACCGTGACCACGGTCGATCCGATCGCGCTGCGGCTGAGCGTGCGTCTCGAGGAGCAGGCCGAGCACGGCGAGCTGCTGGACCGGCTGGGCTATCGTGCCGAGATCGAGCTGCTCGAGGCTCGGACGACCACCCCGAGCCCGGAGGCGGCGGCGGCCATGGAGCTTGCGGAGAGCACCCCCGCGATCTTCGTGCGCAAGCGCTGGCGCGCCGACGGGACCGTCGCGATGATCGCCGACGACCTGCTCGCCTTCGCCTCCGGCAAGACGCCCGACCTCACCTCCTTCGACCCCGCGTCCTCGGTCTTCGCCGAAGCGGTCGCGATCTGGGGGGAGGCGATCATCTGGGAGGTCTCGACCCCCGGCATCGCGACGCTGACCGCGGAGCTCGCCGAGCTGTTCGAGAAGCCCGAGGCGACCCCGGTCATGACGCTCGAGACGATCGGCATCGGCGCGAGCGGACGCCGGCTGCTCCACAGCGTGGAGTACCACGACCCGAGCATCGTCTCGTACTCGCTCGTGCGCGCGGTGCGTCCGCCGTGGGGTGGGCCCTGAGCGCACACTTGTGCACAAGTCGCCCTCAGCATGCGACGACCAGGCGAGGCAGCCGACCCAGATGCGTGGAATCATTGCATCCGCGTTACACGTTCCGCACGAATCGCTCTCTGCTTATCGACAAGTTCTTGTGTCGGACTACCGTCGTAGGGAGCCCCCGTCCCCGTGAGAGGCCCCATGCCATCCCGCCCAGCCCCGCCGGACCGCATCGACGAGACCGAGATCCGCGCACTGCCCAAGGCGGAGGTGCATGTCCATCTCGAGGGCTCTTTCGCGCTCGTCGACCTGCTGGAGCTCGCGAGGCAGAACCGCGTCGCGCTTCCCGGTCCGGCGGCCACGCTCTTCGACGTCTCCACCCACGCGGCCTTCGCGGCGCCGGAGGTCACGACCGGCGGCGGCGCCGGCGCCGGCGCCGGCGGCCTGACCGGCTTCCTCCGCTTCCTCGACTGGCAGTGCGGGCTGGTCCGCACCCGCGAGCAGGCCGCGCGCGTCGCCTACGCCTTCGCCGCACGGCAGAGCGGCTCCGGCATCCGGTACAGCGACGTGATCGTCAACCCGACCCACTGGCGTGCCTGGCAGGGGCGCGAGCTCGCGCTCCTGGACGCGCTCGCCGCCGGCTTCGACGACGCGCAGGCCGACGGGCTGTGCATCGTGAACATCGCCTACTCGCTGCTGCGCGCGCAGAGCGCCGCCACCGCCGAGGACGCGGTGCGCTCCCTGATCGCCGAGCGACCCCGCCGCGTGGTCGCCGTGTCGGTCGACGGCGACGAGAAGGTGGCCGGCCGCACCGGGGAGAGGTTCCGGGACGCCTTCGCGCTGGCCGCGTCCGCGGGCCTGCACCGCACCGCGCACGCCGGCGAGTCGAGCGGCCCCGACGGCGTGTGGGACGCGCTCGATCTGCTGCGGGCCGAGCGCATCGATCACGGGGTACGCGCCGTCGAGGACCCGGCGCTGGTGCGGCGGCTGGCCGAGGAGGGCATCAGCCTCGGCGTCTGCCCCCGCTCGAACGTGACGCTGGGCATCGTCCCCTCCTGGCGGGAGCATCCGCTGCCCCGGCTGCTGGCCGCGGGCGTGCCGATCACGTTGAACACCGACGACCCGGCGCCGCTGGGGACCACGCTCGAGGCCGACTGGGCGGTCGCCGCCGAGCAGTTCCGGCTCACCCGCGACGATCTCGCGGGCTTCGCCCGCCGGTCGATCCAGGCCTCGTTCGCCGACGACGACACCAAGCGCGACCTGCTCGCCGAGCTCGCCGCGGCCACGGACGCCGGCGGGCACGACTCGGACGGCCGGGCGACCGCGTGACCGAGAAGGGCGATCTGTATCCGACGGCCGCGGAGCTGGGTCGCCTGCGCGCGGTGGCGACCGGGCGGGAGCCCGCCGACCTCGTCGTCCGCGGCGGCCTGGTCCAATCGCCCGGCACGCAGGAGTGGCTCGAGCGGGACGTCGTCGTCTCCGGTCGCCATATCGCGGCGCTCACGCCGTGGGGGCACGTCGCCGACGCCCGCGAGGTCGTCGACGCCTCCGGCAGCCACGTCGTGCCGACCTTCATCGACGCGCACCTGCACATCGAGTACACGAACCTCACGCCCGGCGAGCTCGCGCGGCTGAGCGTGCCGCGCGGCACCACGACCGTGCTGACCGATCCCAACGCCGCGGCGAACGTCTGGGGGGCGGCCGGCATGGACTTCCTGCTGACCACCCGCACGCCGTTGCACGTGTTCCAGCAGGTCTCCCCGACCACGCCGGCCTCCGTCGAGCTCGAGCGGGGCGGCGCCGTCATCCCGGAGGAGACGGTCCGAGCCCGGCTCCGCGACGACGCGACCGTGAGCCTGGGCGAGGGAAACCCGTTCGATCTGGGCGAGGAGTCCACGGCGCGCTTCCGCGCCGCGCTGGCGGCCGGGCGCCGTATAACCGGCCACACGGCGTCGCAGACCGGCGAGTCGTTGTGGGGCTATCTCGCGGCCGGGGTCGGCGACGACCACAACGCCTCGACGATCGACGACGCCCTGGAACGCGCCCGGCTGGGGACGATGATCACAGTCATGGGCTCCTCTCTCGCCGACAACACGGTGCCGCTGTTCTCCGATCTCGACCGGATCGCGCCGGCGTTGCAGAGCATGTGCTTCTGCGCCGACGACAAGCACGCGCTCGATCTGGTCACGAGCGGCCACATCGACCACCACGTGCGGCAGGCGATCTCGTTCGGCGTGGCCCCTCAGCTCGCCTACCGGATGGCGACGGTCGTCCCTGCCCACTACTACCGGCTCGATCAGGTGCTGGGCGTGCTCGCGCCGACCCGCCTCGCCGATCTGCAGATCGTCCCCGATCTGGCTCGGGTGCGCCCTGCGACCGTGATCGTCGCCGGTGAGGTCGTCGCACGCGACGGCGTCGCCCTGTTCGCCAACGACGACCCGATCCCGGACTGGACGCGCGAGAGCGTCCGTCTGCCCGAGCGGCTGCATCCGGAGATGTTCGCCCTCCCCGCCCCCGGCCGGACGAGCAGCGTCCGGGTGCGGGCGATGGAGATGCACGACGGCTACGTCAAGAGGGCGTTCGAGGCCGACCTGGCCGTCGAAGGCGGCGTCGTCGCCGCGGATCCCGCCCAGGACGTGCTCAAGATCGCCGTCGTCGACCGCCATCACGGCACGGCCGCCGCCGGGATGGGCTTCGTCCGCGGGTTCGGGCTGACCCGGGGGGCGATCGCGATCACGATGAACTGCCCGAACATGAACATCGCCGTCGTCGGCGCGGACGACGCCTCCATGCTGCAGGCGGTGCGAGAGCTTCAGCGCTCGCAGGGCGGGTTCGTCACCGTCGCCGACGGCGAGGTGATCGGTCGGGTGGGGCTGCCGATCGGCGGCATGATGAGCGCGGAGGGCTTCGAGCGGACGGCCGAGCAGCTGCGGCTCGCGCATGCGGCGACGGCGTCGTTGGGATGCCGCATCCCCTCGCCCTACATCGTCCTGTCGTTCGTCGGCCTGTACACCGTCCCCGACCTCGGCGTGACCGAGCGAGGACTCGTCGACGCCTACGAGCAACGGCTCGTCGACGTGCTGCTGCCGGGCCCCGTCGGCGCATGCGGTCACCTCGACGCGCCGGATGCCTGACCCCGGAAAGGACCGCCATGCGCACCCGCCCCTCCCCCGTCGCCGTCCCCGAGTCGGAACGGCACTGGATCGACACCGTCGCCGAGCTCGCCGACTCCTTCGCCCAGACCGTCGCAGACGACGACGCGGCCGCCCGACTGCCCGTCGAGCACCTGCGCGCACTCTCCGACAGCGGCCTGGACGCCGCCTTCCTCCCGGTCGCGGACGGGGGCCAGGGGCTCTCCTACGCGACCCTGGGCGCCGTGGTGCGCACGCTCGCCGCCCGGCATCCGGCCGTCGCCACCGTCTGGCTCATGCATCTGGGCGCCGCGCACGCCCTGGTCTCGACGGCGCCCGCCGAGGCCTCGGCCTTCTTCGCCGCCGAGCTCCGGGCGGGCAAGCGCTTCGCCAACGCGCTGTCGGAGCCGGCCGGCGGCAACCACTTCCTCGCCTCGCAGCAGGATGCCGTGCCGGCGCCCGACGGCTGGACGCTCACCGGCCGCAAGCTCTTCGTGTCCGGATCCGAGATCGCCGATCACCTGTTCCTGAACGCGCGGGTCGACTCCTACCCCGGCTTCTTCGGCGTGACGGTCGACGAGACGGTGTCGTTCCCGCCGATCGACGAGACGATGGGCATGCGCGCGACGCGCAGTCGCAGCGTCCTGTTCGAGAAGACCGCGCTCCGACGCGACCGGTTGTGCGCGCCGCCGGCGCCCGACGACGCCAATCTCATCACGGTGGGCTTCGCGTTCATCTCGATCGGCATCGCGGAGTCGGCGTTCGACGCGCTGCGGGCGGTCGCCCGCACGACGAAGGGCGGGACCCGGCTGGCGGAGGCGGACTGGGTGGCGCAGGAGACGGGCCTGGCGTGGACGGAGCTGGAGGCGGCCCGGCTGCTGGCGGAGCGCACGGCGTGGCTCGCCGACCAGCGCTCGCCCGAGGCGATGCCGGCCGCCACCGAGGCCAAGCTCCTCGCGAACGAGGTCGCGAAGAAGCTGGCGGCGTTGGCCGTGAGGATCGGCGGCGGCGGCGGTTACCTGCTGCGCTCCCCGATCCAACGGATCTTCCGCGACGCGCAGGCGGGCGCGCTCATGGCGTACTCGGCGCCGTTCAGCGCCGAGCTGGTCGGCCGTGCCGTGCTGGGCGACTGAGACCGGCCGGACGCCGTCGGGGCCGACGGCTTCGCGGGCGATGTCGGCGGTGGCCCCTAGCCTGGTCCCATGGCCACCAGACGCGCAGCCGCCACCCCGTACCGGTGCACCGAGTGCGGGTGGACGACCGTCAAATGGGCCGGCCGCTGCGGCGAGTGCCAGCAGTGGGGCACCGTGGTCGAGACGAGCGCGCAGACGGGCGTGATGCGCGGCTTCACGCCCGTCGCACCCCTGGCCGGGCATGCGGCCCGCCCGATCACCGCGGTGACCTGCGCCGAGGCCCCGCGCCGCGCCACCGGCGTCGGCGAGTTCGACCGGGTGCTCGGCGGCGGACTCGTGCCCGGCGCCGCGGTGCTGCTGTCGGGAGAGCCGGGGGTCGGCAAGTCGACGCTGCTGCTCGAGGTCGCCGCCCGCGCCGCGCACGACGGCCACAGGGTGCTCTACGTGAGCGCCGAGGAGTCGACGGCGCAGGTGCGGCTGCGCGCCGAGCGCACCGGAGCCCTGCACGACGAGCTGTTCCTCGCCAGCGAGACCGATCTGGCGACGCTGGTGGGCCACGTCGACGAGGTGCGGCCGGGCCTGCTCATCGTCGACTCGGTGCAGACGGTGTCCTCGGCGTTGAGCGAAGGGCTCGCCGGGCACCCGAGCCAGGTGCGCGAGGTCGCCGCGACGCTCGTGCGCATCGCGAAGGAGCGCGACCTACCGGTGCTCATCGTCGGTCACGTCACCAAGGACGGGCAAGTCGCCGGCCCTCGCCTGCTCGAGCATCTCGTCGACGTCGTGTGCCACTTCGAGGGCGACCGGCAGACCTCGCTGCGGTTCGTGCGGGCTCTGAAGAACCGGTTCGGCCCGACCGACGAGGTCGGCTGCTTCGAGATGACGGGAGACGGCATCTCCGAGGTGCCCGACCCGTCGAGCCTCTTCCTCGGCACGGGAACGCCGGTCGGAGGCACCTGCGTGACCGTTGCCCTGGAGGGGCGGCGCGCGCTGCCGGTCGAGATCCAGGCGCTCGTGGTCCCCTCGACGGCGCCCAACCCGCGCCGGGTGGTCAACGGGGTCGAGTCCTCGCGGGTCGCGATGATCCTCGCGGTGCTCGAGCGGCGCGCGAAGCTGAGTCTGAGCGGGTGCGACGTGTACGTCTCGACCGTGGGCGGGGTGAAGCTCTCCGAGCCGGCGGCCGACCTGGCGATCGCGCTGGCGATCGCCAGCGCGGCGACGGATCGGCCGATCCCGCGCACCGTCGCCGCGTTCGGCGAGCTGAGCCTGACCGGCGAGGTGCGCGCCGTGGCGCAGCTGGCCCAGCGACGCGGCGAGGCGGGACGTCTCGGCTACGCCGACGTGATCGACGCCTCGGTCGCCGATCTGACGGCGGCGCTCACGCGGCTGCGCATCGTCGCGATCTCCGGCGGATGACACGAAGGCCGTGCGGGCTTTGCCTCCGAACGGTGCCGCCCCTGGCCCGGCGGCCGCCAGGCGGCTGAACCCTCGAGGGACCCCACCCCCAGCGGGCTCCCACATGACGCATAGACGACGGGGTTATCGTGGTGCGGTGCGCGCCGAACGTCGCTCGTCCACCGGCCTGGACGGCATCCGGATGCGACGGCGGAGCTCCTTTGTGCCGGCCGGCCGGCCGCGGCTGCGTGCTCGCGCTGCCCTGCTGGCGGCGATCGTCGCGAGCGCGGTGACCCTGGTGGCTGTCGC
>JASGDW010000294.1:0-5130 GCA_047606965.1 Microbacterium sp. | reverse complement strand
GCCCTGGCCGAACGCCTCGGGCTGAACCGCAACACGGTCGTCGCCGCCTACCGCCAGCTCGCCCAGGCGGGCGTCGTGGTCGCGCGCGGTCGCACCGGCACCCGCATCGCCCCCCGCGCCCGGGTCGCGCAGGAGGGCTTCGCGTCGGGTGTGCGGGCGGGCTTCGCCCCGGGCGGACGGGCGGGTCTCGTCCCGGGCACGATACGCGACGTGGGCACCGGCAACCCCGACCCCGACCTCATCCCGGACCTCACCGCCGCGCTCGGACGGGTCGCGGGCCGGCCGGTGCTCTACGGCGAGCCGGTCATCGACCCGGGGCTGGCCGACTGGGCCGGCGGATGGATGCGGGAGGCCGTCGACCCCGCGCTCCCTCTGCGCCTGACGATCACCAGCGGCGCCGCCGACGCCGTGGAGCGCCTGCTCGCCCAGACCCTCACCCGCGACGACGCCGTCGCGCTGGAGGATCCGTGCTTCCTCACGAGCATGAACACGGTGCGGCTGGGCGGCTACCGCCCCGTTCCCGTGCCGGTGGACGCCGAGGGCATGACCGTCGCCGGGCTCCGGGCCGCGCTGGAGGCCGGCGTGCGCGCCATCGTCTGCACCCCGCGCGCGCAGAACCCCACAGGCGCGAGTCTGAGCGCCGAGCGCGCGGAGGCGCTGCGGGAGGTGCTCGCCGCACACCCTTACGTGCTGGTCGTCGAGGACGACCACTTCTCGATGCTCTCCGCGCGGCCGTACCGATCGCTCATCGGACCGGGTCACCGCCGGTGGGCGTTGATCCGTTCCGTCTCGAAGTTCCTCGGTCCCGACATGTGCCTGGCCGTCGTCGCGAGCGACCCCGACACCGCCGAGACGCTCGCACTGCGGCTGAGTCCCGGCACCGCGTGGGTCAGCCACCTGCTGCAGCGGCTCGCGCACCTGCAGCTGACCGATCCCGCCGCCCTCGTCCGCATCCGGGAGGCGGGCGCCCACTACGCCGAGCGGAACACGGCGTTCGCCCGGCTGATGCGCGACCACGGGCTGCCGACGGAGGCGGGCGATGGGCTGAGCACGTGGGTGCGGCTCCCCGTGCCCGCCCGCGGCGTCGCCGAACGTCTCCTGCGACACGGCTGGCTCGTTCGCGCCGGCGACGAGTTCGTGCTCGAGGATCCCGCCGCGGCGTCCTGTCTGCGTCTGACCGTTCACACGCTCGACGACGGCGGCCAGGCCCGGCTCGCCGACGACCTGGTCGCCGCGATGGGATGATCGATCGGTGAAGATCCTCTCCATCCAGTCCGCCGTCGCCTACGGTCACGTGGGCAACTCCGCCGCCGTCTTCCCGTTGCAGCGCATCGGCGTCGAGGTGCTCCCGGTGAACACCGTGAACTTCTCGAACCACACCGGCTACGGCGCCTGGCGCGGACCCCTCATCTCCCCCGACGACGTACGCGAGGTCATCACCGGCATCGAGGAGCGCGGCGTGCTGGGCGAGATCGACGTGGTGCTCAGCGGCTACCAGGGCGGCGAGGGCATCGGCGAGGTGATCCTCGACGCGGTCGCACGCGTGAAGGCCGCCAACCCCTCCGCCGTGTACTCCTGCGACCCGGTGATGGGCAACGCACGCAGCGGCTGCTTCGTCGCCCCCGCGATCCCGGTCCTGCTGCGCGACCGGGTGGTGCCGCAGGCCGATATCGTCACGCCGAACCAGTTCGAGCTCGGCTTCCTCACCGGGACGGAGCCGGCCGACCTGACCTCGACGCTCGCGTCGGCCGACCTCGCCCGCGAGCTGGGCCCGCGCACGGTGCTCGTCACGAGCGTGGAGCGTCCCGACCGTCCGGAGGGCACGATCGAGATGCTCGCGGTGACCGACGACGGCGCGTGGATCGTGCAGACGCCGCACATCCCGATGAAGGCGAACGGCTCGGGCGATGTCACGGCCGCGCTGTTCACCGCCCACTACCGTGCGAGCAGCGATGCCGCCGACGCGCTCGCCCGCACAACCTCGAGTGTGTTCGACCTGCTGACCAACACCTACGAGTCAGGCGGGCGCGAGCTGCGGCTCGTCGAGTCGCAGGAGTCGTATGCCCATCCGCGCATGCAGTTCGCCGTCGCGCAGGTGCGCTGACGGCATCCGCTGTGCAGGAGAAATCTACTGAGCAGGACGGTTCCGGCCGGATTCCTCCTGCATAGCGGATCTCTCCTGCACAGCGGATTCCTCCTGCGCGAGGAGGCGCCGCGAGCCCCGGCCCGGCGTCAGGCCGGCCAGGCGTCGGCGACGGCCTGGCGCACCTCGCCGAGCAGCTGCGGCAACGCCTTCGTCTTCGCGATGATCGGGAAGAAGTTCGCGTCCGACGCCCACCGCGGCACGATGTGCTGGTGGAGGTGCTCGTCGACGCCCGCGCCTGCGACCGCGCCCTGGTTCATGCCGATGTTGAACCCGTCGCACCGCGCCACGCCGCGCAGCACCCGCATCCCGGTCTGCGTCAGCGCGCCGATCTCGGCGACCTCGTCCACGGTGGCCTGGTCGTAGGTCGCGATGTGACGGTACGGGCACACCAGCAGGTGTCCGGAGTTGTACGGGAACAGGTTCAGCAGCACGTACGCGGTCGCACCCCGGTGCACGATGAGCCCGTCGACGTCGGACTTCTCCGGCGCGGCGCAGAACGGGCACGCCGCGCGCATCGCGTCCGCGCCCGCGTTGATGTAGGCCATGCGGTGCGGCGTCCACAGCCGCTGGAACTCGTCCGGCACGCCGGCGAACGAGGATGCGGCGACCAGCTCCGCGTCCTCGTCACCGCGCGCGGCCCCGCTCACGGCAGATCGTCCGCCGTGTCGACGAGCGACTTGTCGGCGATGGCGCGCAGGATGCGCCCGATCGCCTCGTCCACCGGGATGCCGCCCAGCTGCGTGCCGTCGCGGAACCGGAACGACACGGTCCCGGCCGAGCGGTCCTGCTCCCCCGCGATCAGCTGGATCGGCACCTTCTGCGTCGTGTGGGTGCGGATCTTCTTCTGCATCCGGTCGGAGGACACGTCGACCTCGGCGCGGAGGCCGTGCCCCCGCAGACGTGCGACGATCCCGTCGAGGTAGTCGACGTACTCGTCGGCGACGGGGATGCCGACGACCTGCACGGGCGAGAGCCAGACCGGGAACGCCCCGGCGTAGTGCTCCAGCAGGATCGCGAAGAACCGCTCGATGGAGCCGAACAACGCCCGATGGATCATGATCGGACGGTGCCTCTCGCCGTCGGGACCGGTGTACTCGAGTCCGAAGCGCTCGGGCAGGTTGGGGTCGACCTGCACGGTGGACAGCTGCCAGGTGCGGCCGATCGCGTCCCTCGTCTTCAGGTCGATCTTCGGCCCGTAGAAGGCGGCCTCCCCCGGCACCTCCGTGAGCTTGATGCCGGAGGCCAGCGCCACGTTGCGCAGCGCGTTCGTGGAGTACTCCCAGAACTCGTCGGAGCCGATCCACTTCGCCTTCTCGTCGTCGCGCATCGACAACTCGAGCTCGAAGTCGTCCAGCCCGAAGTCCCGCAGCATCGAGACGATGAACTCCAGGACGCCTGCGACCTCGGTCTCCAGCTGATCGCGGGTGACGAACAGGTGCGAGTCGTCCTGGGTGAAGCCGCGCACCCGCGTCAGTCCGTGCAGCGCTCCCGAGAGCTCGTTGCGGTAGACCGTGCCGTTCTCGGCCAGCCGCATCGGCAGGTCGCGGTAGCTACGGGCCCGCTCCTTGTAGATGAGGATGTGCATCGGGCAGTTCATGGGCTTCAGGTAATAGTCCTGGCCCTGCTTGGTGACGTTGCCCTCGGCGTCCCGCTCCTCGTCCATGCGGATCGGCGGGAACATGCCCTCCCGATAGGTCACCAGATGGTTCGAGGTGAGGAAGAGGTCCTCTTTGGAGATATGGGGGGTGTAGACCCAGCTGTACCCTGCTTCGGCGTGGCGCCGCCGGTGGTGCTGCTCCATCTCCTGCCGGATGATCCCGCCCCTGGGATGCCACACCGACAGGCCCGACCCGATCTCGTCCGGGAACGAGAACAGGTCGAGCTCCTTGCCGAGCTTGCGGTGGTCGCGTCTGGCCGCCTCGTCGAGGCGCTGCCGATACGCCCGCAGCTCGTCCCTGCTGGGCCAGGCCGTGCCGTAGATGCGCTGCAGCTGCGGGTTCTTCTCGCTACCGCGCCAGTAGGCGCCGGCGACGCGCAGCAGGTCCCAGCCGTTGCCGATGAGGCGGGTGCCGGGCACGTGGGGACCGCGGCAGAGGTCCTTCCAGACCGTCTCACCCTCGCGGTTCACGTTGTCGTAGATGGTCAGCTCGCCGCCGCCGACCTCGACGGAGGCGCCCTCGGTCTTGTCCGCGCCGCCCTTCAGACCGATCAGCTCCAGTTTGAACGGCTCGTGCGCGAGCTCGGCCCGCGCCTCGTCGTCGGTCACGACGCGCCGCACGAACCGCTGGTTCTCACGGACGATCCGCTCCATCTCCTTCTTGACGGCCGTCACGTCCTCGGGCGTGAACGGGGTGTCGGAGCCGAAGTCGTAGTAGAAGCCGTCGGCGATGGGCGGGCCGATGCCGAGGGTCGTCTGCGGCTTGACGCGCTGCACCGCCTGCGCAAGCACGTGCGCGGTGGAATGGCGCAGGATGGCCAGTCCGTCCGGGGAGTCGACCGTGACCGGTTCGACGTCGTCGGTCGCAGTCACGATCGTGGCGAGGTCCTTCAGCTCGCCGTTCACGCGCAGGGCGATGACGGATCGATCGGGGAACAGGGCGAAGCCGTCGGTCGGGTAGGCGACGTCGGCGACAGTGGGATCGGTCACGGGAACTCTCCAGGAAGTGGCTCTGTCCAGGCTACCGGTCCGACCGGGTCCGCCCGGGCACGACGGATGCCGTGCGACGCACCGAAGTCGCCGGGGAGCGCGCCGATCCGTGACACGCGGCCTGCGGCGGCGCCCGTATGCGCTCGACCGTGACCGAACGAGAAAACCCCCGGGATTCCGGGGGTTCTGGGGTGCGCGATACTGGGATCGAACCAGTGACCTCTTCCGTGTCAGGGAAGCGCGCTACCGCTGCGCCAATCGCGCCTGTTCAGGCTGTTCAGTTGTGAGCGAGGTGGCGACGGGATTCGAACCCGTGTAAACGGCTTTGCAGGCCGGT
>JASGDW010000293.1:0-6746 GCA_047606965.1 Microbacterium sp. | reverse complement strand
GTGGCTGGGTGCGGGCGAGCGGTACCGCACGCTCGCCGTGCGTCTCGTCGGGTCTCGAGCGGAGCGGGCCCGCGCCGAGCCGACCGCGCACGGCGCCCTGCTGCGGGTGTGCGCGCAGCTCGCGGTGCCGCCGCGCCAGCTGGTGCTCGTCGGGGCGGACCCGGGCGACCCGCTGCGTGCGGCGGCCGCGCACGCCGATGCGGAGCTCGTCGCGTTCGTGAGCCCGGCGCAGGCCGAGGCCTTCGCGGCGTCCGGGTTCACGCTGTTCGAGGGCCGCGGGCTGCACGCCGGCCGCGCCGCCGCCTACGACTGCCACGGCTTCGTGTGCCGTCTGCCGGTGACCGAGGCGGCGGGGCTGCCGCGAGCGCGCTGAGCCTGTGCGCTAGATCCAGCCGGGGATCCAGTTGTGCAGCCGCCAGAACCCGTACGGCACCTCGATGGCGGTCCACACCGGGTACCAGAACGCCGAGACGAGCGTCGCGACGACCACGAACACCCACACCACCCGCTGACCCGACAGGCGCCGGTCCGGCAGCGCCGAGCCGGCGATCGCACGGGCGGCCAGCGCGAGGCCGATCACCAGGAACGGCAGGATCGCGATCGTGTAGAACTGGAAGATCGTCCGCTCCGGGTACAGCAGCCAGGGCACGTACGTCGCCGCGACCCCGGTGAGCACGAACGCGTACGCCCCCGTGCGGGTGCGGATGGACAGGTACAGCAGGAACAGCGCGGCGGCGACCCCCGCCCACCAGATGAGCGGGTTCGGGATGCTGGAGATGGCCTGCACCGTGTCGCCGTCCATGTTCCAGTACATCGACGTGGGGCGCAGCAGCACCGGCCACTGGATCGCGGGGCTCGCATAGCTGTGCGGCGTCGTGAGGTTGACGTGGAAGTTGTACATGGCGACGTGGAACGTCCACAGGCTCTGTAACGGCAGCGGCACCCACGACCAGAACCCGGTCGCCGGATCGCCCGCCGCGCTCAGCCGGTCGTAGCCGCCCTCGGTGACCAGCCAGCCGGTCCAGGAGGCGAGGTAGACCGCGAACGCGACGGGCACGAGGTACAGGAACGCGACGACGCCCTGACGCAGCCCGTCGATCGGCCACATCGTCACGCGCAGCCGGCGCCGGGCGAGCATGTCGGTCGCGACGACGTAGAGGCCCAGGGCCGCCAGGGCGTACAGGCCCGACCATTTCACGGCGGTCGCCGCTCCCGCCGCCGCTCCGGCCGCGACCAGCCACGGCCGGTTCCACAGCATCGGGCCCCACCACGGCTCGTCGTCGTCGGCACGGCTTTCGGCGCGTTCGGCCAGCGCGCGTTCGAGCCGCGAGGCGTGCCGCCGCTGGTCGAACAGCACGAACCAGAACGAGAGCAGGATGAAGAACGCGAGGAACCCGTCGAGCAGGGCGACCCGGCTGAGCACGATGGCCAGGCCGTCGATCGCCATCAGGAACCCGGCGAGGGTGGCGACCGGGGTCGAGCGGGTGAGGGTCCTGGTGACGAGGTAGACCAGCAGCACCAGCGCGGTGCCGAACACGGCGCCGGCGACCCGCCAGCCGAACGGGTCGCTCGCGCCGAACAGCCACATCCCGAGACCGATGAGCCATTTGCCCAGCGGGGGGTGCACCGAGAAGCTGCCGCTGTTCAGGAAGATGTCGGTGTCCCCGGCGACGAACGCGTCGTCCGCGCCGCTCGGCCAGTTGGCGGTGTAGCCGAGGTTCCACTGCGCCCAGGCGTCCTTGACGTAGTACGTCTCGTCGAAGACGATCGCGTCGGGGTGGCCGAGGTTCCAGAACCGCGCGACGCCGGCCAGCAGGGTCACCGCGACGGGCGCCCAGACGTCCAGTCGGCGGGAGGCGACCGGGCTCGCGCGGATGCGCTCCATCACGCGGTCGTAGCGTGAGGGCCGCACCTCGTCGATCAGCAGAGGTTCGGTGCTGGCGGTCACGCGCCCAGCCTATGCTGGCCCGGTGATCATCCTCGCGGCGACTCCGATCGGGAACCTGGGGGACGCGTCGGCGAGGCTCGTGGCGGCGCTGGAGTCGGTCGGGGTGCTCGCCGCGGAGGACACCCGTACCGCGCAGCGCCTGCTGGCCGGGCTCGGCGTCCGGAACCGGCCGCGGCTGGTGGCGCTGCACGACCACAACGAGAGGCAGAGGGCCGCGGAGCTGGTGGCGCTGGCCGCCGCCGAGGACGTCCTGGTCGTCAGCGACGCCGGGATGCCGACCGTCAGCGACCCCGGCTACTCCCTGGTCGCCGCGGCGGCCGCGGCCGGCGTCGTGGTCACCGCCATCCCGGGGCCCTCCGCCGTGGTGACCGCGCTGGCCGTGTCGGGACTGCCGACCGACCGGTTCGCCTTCGAGGGGTTCCTGCCGCGCCGGCCCGCCGAGCGGCGGGCGTTGCTGGCGGAGCTGGCCGCCGAGCGCCGCACGCTCGTGTTCTTCGAGAGCCCGGCGCGGCTCGCGGCGTCCCTCGCCGATCTCGTCGGGGCCTTCGGCGCCGACAGGAGGGCGGCGGTGTGCCGGGAGCTGACCAAGCTGCACGAACAGGTGCGTCGCGGCACGCTGGCCGAGCTCGCTGCGTGGGCGGCGGACGGCGTGCGGGGCGAGCTGGTCGTGGTCGTCTCCGGCGCGGGGGGGCGCGTCGTGGCCTTCCCGGATGCCGTCACCCAGGTGTTCGAGCTGACCCGCGGCGGGATGCGCCTGAAGGACGCCGCCGGCGAGGTCTCCTCCTACACTGGACACTCCTCGCGCGAGCTGTACCAGGCCGCGCTCGCCGTCCGCGGCTGAGCCCCCGCACCCGGTTCCTGCACCCGGTTCCCGCGCGCGGTTCCGGTTGCCGCACTCGGTTCCGGTTCCCGCGCCCGGTTCCGGTCAGCGTCACACGTCCGGGATTCCGCAGTGAACTTCCCGCTCACATGAGGGTGGAAGCTCGGGCACGTACTGCTCAGCCATGCTCCGGCTCGAACTTCCCGCTCACATGAGGGTGGAAGGGTCGTATCCGTCGTTGAACTTCCCGCTCACATGAGCGGGAAGGGCCGCGTCCTCGTTGAACTTCCGGTTCGCACAAGGGCGCCGCGTCGGCGACTGCCGCATCGTCGTGCTCGAGGGCGCTCGCGCTGTTCGATGGCGGACGATGGAGCGCTGTGTGAACGGGAAGTTCAACGACAGATGCGACGCGGACCTGCTTGCGCGCCCGCGGACCTGCTCTCGCACCTGCGGACCTGCTCTCGCACCTGCGGACCTGCTCTCGCACCCGGAGCGCCATACGGCAGTGTGAGCGGGAAGTTCACCGCGGAATCCGCGATGCGTCGCGGGGAGGACGACGCCGCTCAGGCCGGCGTCGGACCACGCGGTCGGGCGCCGGCCCCAGGTGTGCGGTGCCGGAGCCCGACCGGTGTCGGAGCCCGGAGGTAGCGTCGGCACATGACACATCAGACGACGCACGGCGGTGATTTCCCGCCGTTGTTCATCGACGCGTTCCAGGTGATGGCCGACCCGGTGCGGCGGCGTATCGTCGATATCCTGGCCAGCGGCGAGCACACGGCCGGAGCGATCGCCGCCGTCGCAGGCGGCGAGTTCAAGATCAGTCGCACCGCGGTGTCGAAGCACCTCCGCATCCTCCGCGACAGCGGAATGGTCGACGTCCATGCCGACTACCAGTGGCGTTGGTACTACCTCACTGAAGAGGGCCTCTGCCGCCTCGAGGATGCCGTCGCCGACCTGCGCGCGAAGTTCGAAGGCGGGCTCGGCTGGGACACCGGCCTCGGTCGGATGCGGGACCCGCTGGGCGATCCGCGCGTCTTCGACCACGTCGTGCGCCGAAAAGGTCCCGGCCGCGCGTTCACCCCCGGCCGGCGCGGCCACCAGACCGTGCCCCCCACGCCGCCGGAATCGGACCTCGGCATGTATTGAGCTCCGCGCCCGCGCCGTCGTCACAGGCTGCGGCCGCGGTATCCGCCCCACCTAGAATCGTCGGGTGAGCAACGGCAGTTCCTTCTACATCACGACGCCGATCTACTACCCCTCGGACGTGCCCCACATCGGCCACGGGTACACGACGGTCGCCGTCGACACGCTCGCGCGCTGGCACCGCCAGGCGGGCGACGACACCTGGATGCTCACCGGCACCGACGAGCACGGCCAGAAGATGCTGCGCGCCGCCGCGGCGAACGGCGTCACCCCGCAGGAGTGGGTCGACAGGCTCGTCGGAGAGGCGTGGTTCCCGCTGCTGACCAGCCTCGACGTGGCCAACGACGACTTCATCCGCACCACCCAGACCCGTCACGAAGAGGGCGTCAAGCGCTTCGTGCAGGCCGTCTACGACCGCGGCTACATCTACGCCGGCGAGTACGAGGCGCTGTACTGCGTGGGCTGCGAGGAGTTCAAGCCCGAGTCCGAGATCGTCGACGGCGCGGGTGAGTTCGAAGGGCTCAAGGTCTGCGCCATCCACTCCAAGCCGCTTGAGCTGCTTCAGGAGAAGAACTACTTCTTCAAGCTCAGCGAGTTCACCGAGCCCCTCCTCAAGCTGTACCGGGAGCGCCCCGACTTCATCCGGCCGGAGTCGGCGCGCAACGAGGTCGTGTCGTTCGTGCGCTCGGGCCTGAAAGACCTCTCGATCTCGCGCAGCGCCTTCGACTGGGGCATCAAGGTGCCGTGGGATCAGACGCACGTCATCTACGTCTGGGTCGACGCGCTGCTCAACTACGTCACCGCGGTCGGCTACGGCGAGGACGCGGCGCGGTTCGCCCGCCGCTGGCCGGCTCACCACGTGGTCGGCAAGGACATCCTCCGCTTCCACGCGGTGATCTGGCCGGCGATGCTCATGGCCGCCGGGCTCGAGGTGCCGGCCGGCGTGTTCGCGCACGGCTGGCTGCTGGTCGGCGGCGAGAAGATGTCGAAGTCGAAGCTGACCGGCATCGCCCCCACCGAGATCACCGAGGTGTTCGGCTCCGACGCGTACCGCTTCTACTTCCTCTCGGCGATCGCCTTCGGCCAGGACGGCTCGTTCTCCTGGGAGGACCTCGCCGCCCGCTACCAGGCCGAGCTCGCCAACGGCTTCGGCAACCTCGCCTCGCGCACCATCGCGATGATCGAGCGGTACTTCGAGGGGGTCGTGCCGCCGGCGGGGCCGTACTCCGAGGCCGACCTCGGGGTGCAGCGGACGGTGGCGGATGCGGCATCCACCGCCGATGCCGCCATGGAGCGGTTCCGCATCGACGAGGCGATCGCCGCGATCTGGACGATCGTCGACGAGCTGAACGGCTACATCACGCTCAACGAGCCCTGGGTGCTCGCGAAGGACGAGGCGCAGCGCGAGCGGCTGGGCACCGTGCTGTACACCGCGGCCGAGGGTCTGCGCGCGCTCGCCGCCCTGCTGTCGCCGGTCATGCCCGTCTCGACCGGGCGGCTGTGGATCGCGCTCGGCGCCGCAGGCGGCCTCGGGCCCCTGGAGGAGCAGCCGCTGCGCGACGTCGGCCGCTGGGGCCAGCTGCCCCCCGGTGCCTCGGTCAACGGCCTGGCGCCGCTGTTCCCGCGCGTCGAGAACGTCTGACACCGCCCATGTCCCAGTTCGGCGCGGGTCATGTCCCAGTTCGGCGCGGTATCGCAGTCCCAGACCGCGCCGAACTGGGACATGGGCGCCGGCCCGCCTACCCGGAACCGCCGGAGCCGCTCGCCGTCGCGGTGTACGACAACCACACGCACCTCGACATCCAGGACGGCGAGGCCGGGCTGTCGCTGGGCGAGCAGCTCGATCTCGCGGCCTCGGTCGGCATCGCCGGGGTGGTCCAGGTGGGCTGCGACGTCGAGTCCAGCCGCTGGTCGGCGTGGGCGGCGGCGTCCGACCCGCGGGTGCTGGCGGCGGTCGCGATCCACCCGAACGACGCCCCCGCGCTCGCCGCGGCGGGGCGCCTCGACGAGGCGATCGCCGTCATCGACGAGCTCGCCGCGCAGCCGCGGGTGCGGGCGATCGGCGAGACCGGGCTGGACTTCTTCCGCACCGGCGAGGAAGGCTGGCCCGCCCAGTTCGAGAGCTTCGAGGCGCACATCGCGCTGGCCAAGAAGCACGGCGTCGCCATGCAGATCCACGACCGCGACGCCCACGACGCGGTGTTCGAGACCCTCGACCGGGTCGGCGCCCCCGACCGCACGGTTTTCCACTGCTTCTCCGGCGATGCCGACATGGCCCGCGTCGCCGTCGGCCGGGGATGCTGGCTCTCCTTCGCCGGCAACGTCACGTTCAAGAACGCGCAGAACCTGCGCGACGCCCTCGCCGTCACGCCGCGCGACCGCATCCTGGTCGAGACCGACGCGCCCTTCCTCACCCCCGTGCCGCTGCGCGGCCGCCCCAACGCCCCCTACCTGGTGCCGCTGACGGTGCGGTTCGCGGCCGCCGAGCTCGGCGTCGAGCTCGACGAGCTGTGCACGCAGCTGGCCGCCAACACGCTCGAGGTGTACGGCTCCTTCGACTGACGCCCCGCCCTCAGACCTCGGTGGCCCCCGCATCCGTGCTCCGTCGGAGCGGCCCACCCACGCGGGCTCAGCGCGGCAGGCGCAGCTCGGCGCCGGCCGCCTCGGCGAGACCGTCGGCGATGAGCGAGTCGATCGCACGGTCGCGCTGACGCGGATCGGGCCAGTCGGATGCCGCAGCGTCGGCCGGCAGGGCGTGCCCGGGCGCCTCGCGCAGCGCCCGCAGCACGGCGCCGCGCGCCTGCCGGTCGCTGCCCTCGTACCGCGCCTGCCGAC
>JASGDW010000292.1:0-3905 GCA_047606965.1 Microbacterium sp. | reverse complement strand
CGACCTCGAGGTTCAGCCGTGCGTGCGGCGCGGTGCCGATCGCGCTGTCCAACCGGGCGGGATCGGGGCGGCGCGGGTTCTCGAACAGCCCCAGCTCGAACTTCACCCGCAGGATGCGCGCGACCGCCGGGTCCAGATCGGACTCGGCGAGCAGGCCGTCGCGGATCGCGTCGAGGGCGCCCTCGAAGAATCCGGGGGTGTTCATGACGATGTCGTTGCCGGCCTTCACCGCCGCCGCGGCGGCGTGCGCGTCGTCGGGCTGCACCCGCTGCTCCCACACCATCCGGCCGACGTTGTCCCAGTCGGTCACGAGGGTGCCGGTGTACCCCCACTCGCCGCGCAGCACCTCGTCGAGCAGCCAGGCGTTGATGGTGATGGGCACGCCGTCGATGCTCTGGTAGCCCAGCATGAACGTGCGACAGCCCTCGCGCGCGACCCGTTCGAACGGCGGCAGGAACCACGACCGCAGCTTGCGCCGCGAGATGTCCGCCTCGCTCGCGTCGCGCCCGCCCTGCGTCTCGGAGTAGCCGGCGAAGTGCTTCGCCGTCGCCAGGATCGCGGTCTCGTCGCGCAGCCCGCGCCCCTGGTATCCGGCGACCATGGCCGAGGCGAGCTCGCCGATGAGGAACGGGTCCTCCCCGAACGTCTCCCCCACGCGACCCCACCGCAGCTCTCGCGCGATGCACAGCACCGGCGAGAACGTCCAGTGGATCCCCGTCGCCGAGGCCTCCACGGCCGTGGCCCGTGCGACCCGGCGCAGCAGGGCCGCATCCCATGTCGCCGCCATCCCGAGCTGGGTCGGGAAGATCGTCGCGCCCTCCCAGAAGGAGTGCCCGTGGATGCAATCCTCGCCGATCAGCAGCGGGATCCGCAGCCGCGTGCGCTCGGTCAGCTCGTGGGCCTCGATCACGCGCCGGGGCGAGGTGTGCAGGATCGAGCCGACGTGCCTGCGCAGCACGCTCTCCTCCAGGTCCTCCCGCGCGTCGAGCTGGAGCATCTGCCCCACCTTCTCCTCGGGCGTCATGCGCCCGAGGAGGTCGGCGATGCGCTCGTCGATCGGACGCCGCGGGTCGAGGTAGGCAGCGGGCACGTGGATCCTTTCGAGGGCGATGCGCCCGGGCTAGACGACCGTCATGGCACCGCGGAGCCTGATGTCTCGCGACGAGGCGCCGACCAGCACCTCGATCTCGCCCGTCGGCGTGACCCAGCCGTGCGTCGTGACGTCATAGAAGGATACGGCGCGAGGCGGGACCGGGAGCCGCAGGCGCGTCGACTCTCCCGGCTCCAGCCGGGCCTTCGCGAACGCCGCGAGCTGCTTGGGCGCCGTGACCACCGGCGCGTCGGGCCGGCCCGCGTACAGCTGGACGGTCTCCGTGCCGGCCCGACCGCCGACGTTGCGCACCGTCAGCGACACCGTGCCCGCCGTGTCGCCGTCGCCCGGGGCGACCTCCAGGTCGGAGTACTCGAACTCGGTGTACGTCAGCCCGTGCCCGAACGGGTAGGCCACGTCGACGTCGTGCGCGTCGAACCCCCGGTACCCGACCAGCACGCCCTCGTCGTAGTGCACGCGGCCGTCGACGCCCGGGTATGTGCGGGGATCGGCGGCCAGCGTGTCCCCGAGCGAGACCGGGATCGTCAGCGGCAGTCGCCCGGCCGGCTCGGCCTCGCCGGTCAGCACGCGCGCGAGCGCGTCGCCCTGGGCCTGCCCCGGGAACCACGCCTGCAGCAGCGCCGCCGGCTGCCCGCCCCATCCCGTCGTCTCGACGGGGCTGCCGGTCATGAGCACGAGCACGACGGGGGTGCCGGTGGCCAGCACGGCGCGGATCATGTCGTCCTGCCCGCCGGGCAGGCGCATGTGCGGCCGGTCGTCGGCCTCCGCCTCGTAGGTGCGCGCGACCACGACCGCGACGTCCGCGCTCCGCGCGAGGGCCGCCGCCTCCTCGGCCTCGGGGGCGACCACGCCGGCGGGCGGCGTCCACCCCAGGCGCACCCGCGCGCCGATCAGCTGGCCCTGCGACGGGGCGTCGGCCGCGTACTCGAACACGATGTCGTAGGCCGTGCCCGCCTCGAGCGTCAGCACGATCTCGTCGAGGGCGGGAACCGCGTCTCCGGTTCCCTGGTCGATGCCGCCGCTGCCCGCGTGACCGCCCGTTCCCGGCGCAGCGCCGGAGCCGGCGAGGGGCACGACGGTCGTCGCGACGGCATCGCCGATCCGGTCGGCCGAGGTGTGCACCACGCCGCCGATCGAGAACGAGTAGCGCCCGAGGGAGGTCACCACGAACTCGTAGTCGCCGCTCGCCGGCACGGTCAGGGTGCCCGTATACCGCACCGACAGCCGTCCGTTCAGCTCGCCGGGCAGGAGCCGATAGCGCGCCGATCCGGCGTTGAAGCCGGGATAGTTGTGGAACCCGAGGTTCAGCTCGATCGCGCCCTCGGTGCGGGAGAGGAACGGCTCGCCGTCGAAGTCCGTGTTCGTCCAGAACTGCGCGTGCAGGCCCTGCTCTCCGTCGGGGGTGCGGAAGAAGCCGGCGGGCACGGCGTCGGGGCCGGGCAGCAGCGCACCGGGCGTGACCGGGTCGCAGCCGTACGCCGTCGCGATCCGGACGCCGTCGCCCAGGGCGCGCCGCAGCCCGTCCAGCGGTGTGACCGCCTTCGTCCCGCGCACCTGCGAGCTGCCGCCGCCCTGCGCGCTCACCGCGTCGACGTCGGGGCCGATGAGCGCGACGGTGCGCACGCCGCGCAACGGCAGCACGCCGTCGTTGCGCAGCAGCACCATCCCCGCCTCGGCGATGCGCTGTGCGAGGTCGTGGTGCTCGTCGACGGCGAACTCCTCGATCACGGGCCGGCTCTCGAGCTGACCGAGGCCGATCAGCGGACGCAGGATGTTGCGCACCTTCTCGTCGAGCACCGCCTCCGCCACCTCGCCCGCCTGCACCGCGTGCCACAGCTGGGCGCCCCAGAATCCCTCGCCGGGCTGCTCCTGGTCGAGGCCGGCGTTCGCGGAGACGGCCGTGGAGTGGTTGGCGCCGTAGTCGCTCATGATCCAGCCGCGGAAGCCGAAGCGGTCACGCAGGATGTCTCGCAGCAGCGTCGGGTTGTCGCACGCGAACTCGCCGTCGACCCGGTTGAAGGACGCCATCATGGAGGCGACGCCGCCCTCCCGCACGAGCGCCTCGAACGGCGGCAGGTACAGCTCGAGCATCGTGCGCTCGTCGATCACGGCGTCGACGCTCGAGCGGTGGTCCTCCTGGTTGTTGATCGCGAAGTGCTTCGCGCACGCTTGCACGCCCTGCGCCTGCACGCCCTTCACGAAGGCCACGCCGATGCGCGAGGTCAGCAGCGGATCCTCGCCGTACGACTCGAACGTGCGACCGCCCACGGGCACGCGCGCGATGTCGACGGCGGGACCGAGCGACACGTTGTGGCCGGTGGCGCGGCACTCCTCGCCGATGACCCGCCCGTACTGCGCCGCGAGCTCCGGATCCCACGTGGCCGCCAGCGCGATGGGCGCGGGCAGACAGGTGGCCCGGCCCTCGTGCACGTCGCCCTTGTTGATGCGCACGCCCGCGGGGCCGTCCGCCATCTGCAGGGCGGGCACGCCCAGACGCTCCAGCGGACGGGCGTAGAACCCGTAGTCCCAGTTCACCTCCCCCGTCACGTAGGCGATCTTCTCGTCGAGCGTCATCCGCGCCAGGAGCGACTCGACGCGCGCCTCCGTCTCCGGGGTGTCCCAGCCGGTGACGGCGGGAACGGGTGCGAGGGTGTGGTCTGTCATGTCCGTCTCCTTTGGCAGTCGTGCGGTGGGCGGGCGCGCCGGTCAGAGAGCCCCGTGGGGAGAGGACGGCGGGGCCGCCGTGAGGAGGTGCCGCCCCTGAACCGGGCGCGACCGGCCGTGTGTCGGCCGG